>LXTH01000096.1 GCA_001643555.1 Nitrospirae bacterium SPGG5
AACTGTCGAGGGGTGTTCCAATTTTCACTCCCGCCCCGTTGGGGAGAGGGGAGGGTGAGGGGGAATTTCAACCAATCTCTCTGCCCACTCGATTCCAAACACTTCAGCAAAATATTGCGCGATTTGCTCCCGGACTTTTTTAAGATCCGGTTCATGGCCTAGTACCTCCGCCATCGACGTGACCTGACACCCTTCAATGCCGCAGGGCACGATAAACTGAAAAGGCTCAAGATCAACCGTCACGTTTAACGCAAACCCGTGCATCGTCACACCGCGAGAAATTTTCACGCCCATGGCGGCAATCTTAGCAAAAGGTTTGTCGGGATTTTTAGGATCGCGAACCCACACACCCACAAACTTTTCTACTCGTGCTCCTTCAATCCCCCATTCCGCTAACACACGAATAATGACCTCTTCCAACATTCGCATGTATGCCTTCGGCCCTGAGCAAAAATTCCGAAGGCGCACAATTGGATACCCAATAATCTGCCCAGGCCCATGATACGTTACCGATCCGCCACGCTCGCTTTCTACCACCTGAAGACCTTTATTGCGAAGAGCATCAACCTGGCCACCCCAATGCGCGTCTTTTGTGGTACGGCCAAGCGTCATCACCGGTTCATGTTCAAGGAGCACCAACGTATCCAGACGAGACTCCGCGATCCGCTCATCGAGAAGACGCCATTGCAACTGACGAGCAGCTTCATAGTCCAGAAGTGGGATCGAGACCAACGAGCCATGTAGTATAGAGCGAGAAATTGTCACTTGCGCTATTTCTTTGGGTGTAAGAATAGGATTCAGCCCATGAACCAAAAGATACCGCTGAAAGGTTTCTTCATTCAACCTAGAAACGACAGTTGGGCGCAAAAAAGACGTGTTCACCTCGGTAGTGATGGGACATTTTTTTATTGTGCCAGGTGCACCCAGGAGCCTGTCCGAGATTAGCAATCGTGACGAGGGGGGGCTGGATTTGGTCGGATCTTTCGATCGTTTGAGGCGAATAGTGGGACTATTCAACGAAAACGGGGAATGTTCAAAAAGGTTGTCCAGCAAGGCCGCAGGGCTTTGGGCGCGCGGAGCGTACGCGGAGTACGTGAGCACGCCAAAAGCCCGAGAACGCAGCTGGCGGCCTTTTTCAACATTCCCCGAAAAGGATCGGAAGATCTGGCCAAATCCAGCGCATCCGCAGTAGATTCGTCTAATCTCGGACAGGCTCCTAGGCCAAAATATCCTAAATTTTGGTTCAAACCTTAGGAATAGACGAGATGTGATCATGTAACAGAATGCCGTATTTTGTTACATTAATGGGATTACTGTCGGTGGTGAATTCCTAGAGTTTGAAAGCCGTATGGTTATTCACTTTGTCAATTTTTTGTAACCCTTCTCTTAGAGAAGTGTTACATCTTTGCGCATCCTGCGATCTAATCCACAACCTCAGATAATTCGATCGTTTGAGGCGAATAGTGGGACTATTCAACGAAAACGGGGAATGTTCAAAAAGGTTGTCCAGCAAGGCCGCAGGGCTTTGGGCGCGCGGAGCGTACGCGGAGTACGTGAGCACGCCAAAAGCCCGAGAACGCAGCTGGCGGCCTTTTTSAACATTCCCCGAAAAGGATCGGAAKATCTGGCCAMMTCCAGCRCATCCRCAGTAGATYMKTCTAATCTCGGACAGGCTCCTARRMYRAMWTMWMSTRAATYWYRSKWMWWTTCGCAACCTTCCCCGGACGAAATAGTAGCCGTCCAGAGATGATCTTAATTTTTCCCAATTTTTTAGCACACAGATTCTCTCTCAACCTTATTCTCTGGTTGAATCAAACCCCTGCGGGAAACACCGGATCCTCGCACAATTTGATACACCAATTGTATCTGTTTAGATACACCTACACGCCTTGCTCTCCTACTCGCTAGTTTTTGATCCTATAACAATTCATTATTGTCTTTAAATCCAACACGTTACAAAAATCAAGCTTAAGCCTTTTATAATTGACGTCTCTGGCATCGTCTTTGCTCTATAAATGTTTAAACATAGAAACGGCAGTTTGATCACAAGGAGTGAACAATGGCACTAAAGAATTATGGAATTCTCAAAGGAAAAGTTGAAGCCAGAAAAGAAGAGGGCGACTTTAGTAGCCCTCATTATCACGTGTACGTGTCCGCCGGAGGAACAGACTTTCGAATATCGATTAATGTGCGCTCCTCCCTCAATCTGCGGGATTTACTTTTCTTCATGGATGAAAACTTTCAACACCCCATGACCGAAGATCTGGTTTTGCTCAAACAAGGCTTCACTGAGGTGGAACGTAAAAAAGATAGCCTGGCGTTGGATTTCATTCGAGGCAATCTCTTTGATCGACGAAAAATGAAGACCTTGCCCCATGACATCCCCAATCCGAACAACGATCTCAATGACAAACTCAATCACTACATCGGGCAAGCTATTCAATCACAAGATGCATATCTCTACGCTTGGGGAGAACGATGGGGCCCAGAAGTTAACAGTCCAGACAAGATTTTCTCCTTCAACCCGGGGAACGGCATTCACGACATTCACATGAATCAGGGGAATAGTGGCGGATTCGCCAGTCAAAATGGTGTGTGGCAAGACGGCGCACTGATGATTCATTTTCCAGCCGAAGATCGATGGATCGCCATCTTCACCGCCTTTCAGTTCCAAAGCTGGGATACGGCTAACCACACCAGACACCCCTTAGCCACGATTCCCACGCTGGGTCCTGGCCCAGGACCCAGCCCAACCGAACCGGATTTTGAGATCTTGATTATCCCGGCTTTGGTGAATCCCTTCGGCGGCGGACCAGAAGATGAAACCGTCACGCTCCTGAATCCCTCTCCCAAATCCATTAATCTGACAGAATGGAAAATCAAAGACAGGGGTGGAAACACACATGCCATTCCGCGTGGAGTCGTCCCTGCCGGAGGAACCATCACCATTCATCTACCCGAAACCGTTCAACTCGGAAACAAAGGCGGGACGATCACMCTACWCAAYAAAGAAGGCGTCAAAGTCCACGGAGTGMAATACACCCGCGACCAAGCCCGCGAAGAAAGTTGGACGATTGTGTTTTGATAAMGATTTYCTTGATGTAAGACMATGTGTAAAATTGTTAGTTTCAAGAGAAAACACAAAGAGACGYGCATGCAACCCCATTTTCTCTAGTCTCTATTTTCCTCAATTTCTTTAATCATTTTCCCTAYCCCACCATACTTGTCTGAACGTATGTACTATGATATGTATGCTCGTATGAATGAAAAACGAAAAATTCGTCGGGTGACGGCCAATTTGCCTGCTGACCTTTTGGAAGAAGCGTGTCAGGTTTCTGGGGCAGGGGTGACGGAAACGCTCACGCAGGGATTGTCCTTGGTCAAGCGGGGGGCAGCTTTGGCTAAAGCCTCTCGACTTCGGGGTCGCCTTAAACTCGATATTGATCTTCAGGTCTCTCGTGAGCGCCCTCGTCGTTGATACTTCCAGCTGGGTTACCTATTTCGCGCATACGGGCTCTTCCGTGATTGATGATGCCTTGGCGGAGGGCCGTGTCTATCTCCCACCCATAGTTGCGGCGGAATTACTCAGTGGAAAAATGACTACACCTCAACGTGGGCAATTAGAATCTTTTCTTCATGATCTTCCTCTCTGTGAGCATAATTTGGAGCACTGGATACGGGTAGGGAGTTTTCGCGCACATTTGTTTTCGAAAGGGCTCAGTGTCTCCACCCCTGATGCTCACATTGCCCAATGCGCGCTAGACTTGAAGGCCGAACTCCTGAGTGAGGACCAGGTCTTTTTCAAGATAGCTCAAAAGACTTCTCTCCGATCATTGAGCTAAGGAACCAAAGGCGTAGTTCGAGATTTGTGGTTCGTCCTTCGCAAGATGGAACTTGTAAAACCGAAGGCAACAACACATGCAAGACAAAGGTACGTCCGAAGGAGGGCTCGTTCAAGAATAATAATTATGTGGGGTGTCGTCCCCACACGACGAGGCACTTTTGTTTCGGCAAAAGGACCCAAAACCATTCTCGCCTGTGCGCAGCCCTCCGGGTCCCTCCGCCTCCATACCGAATAAGATGGCTTAGGAACTCGCTACGCTCAAACAACCTTCGCCGAGAGGTCGATTCGGTACGGAGGCTCCGCCGCGCCCAACGCGAAAACCCATACCCGAGACAGAAAATGAAGGAGCAAGCTTACATAACCATTGAATGTCATTTCGAGCGAAGCGGGAAATCTCCCCCCAGTGTCGAACGAGAGATTTCTCCCAAGGGTCGAAATGACAATGGAAGGGGTGAAGGGACAGAGGGGAAAACCTGGATTCCCGATTGCTAATGTCGGGAATGACTAGGAAGACTAATAGTCTTCCACTTACCAAACCTTTCTCACAATTTCAAAATTTGGAAATGTCACTTCCATCCGCCTTCGTGCGTGGCGGAGCCGGAGTCCCGAATCGACCCATCTGGCGAGGGCTGTTTGAGGGGAGCAAGTTCCCTCGCCATCTTAGGGTTTGGAGCAAGGAGAACGCAGCTAGGGAGCGTTTTGAACAGTCCCTTTGCCGAAACACAAGTGCCTCGTCTGCGGGGACGAAACTCCGCAACAATCACGCCATTTTAATCAGTTCGGCAATGGCTCCGCTCACGCCTTCAAAGATTTGGTGGGGTTTGGCAGTGCCGTACATATA
>LXTH01000254.1 GCA_001643555.1 Nitrospirae bacterium SPGG5
ACCGTAGCGATCGACGAAAACGAGAGGATCCACGGCATTGCCCTTCGATTTGGACATTTTCTGACCCTGCTCGTCGCGTACCAGGGCATGGATATAGACGTGGGTGAAAGGCACATCGCCCATGAAAAAATGGCCAGCCATCATCATCCGGGCAACCCAGAAGAATATAATATCGAAGCCGGTCACGAGGAGCTTAACTTCGTCGCCGACGCTCCATTTTACCGGCTCTTGCGGCAGTTTAATGGTAAAGATGCCGTCTTCATCCGTGGTTTGCTCAACACCAGCCAGCTTTACGGTTTTGTGGGAGAATACGTCTCCATTGAGATGTTTGACCTGCCCTCTCAGCACAGGCGCTTGTTGGGCTACAGCCGCCTGCCCGAACAGGCAGCACCCCATCAACATCATMAWYMCCGCCATCAGCGCGCGCCGGATGAGCGGCGCCCCCCTCGCCCCGGCAAGATGCCTCATGGTCATGGCTTTTCTCCCTCGACATGTGGGATGTCCCGGCAAGGATAACGCCAATCGGCCGCCCGGTCCATCGGACCCGCCCTTTGAAACGTGATGCTGTCTGTGCCCCGATCGTCCGCCTGTAAGGAAACCGTTGCTCTTCCGTACATGGGGTAATCGCGGGCGGTCAATCTATTTACAACCGACGACTGGACGAAAGATCCTCATTAGTGTTAGCTCGGTTCCTGTTCCGACGTTCAAGGGAGGCTATGGACATGAACAAAAGTGATTTGGTTTCTGCCGTCACCTCGACCAGCGGCACCAGCAAGGGTGATGCTGCTAGGGTCGTTGATGCCGTGTGCGATGTGATCACCGATGCCCTCAGCCGGGGCGAGGATGTCCGTCTTACCGGTTTTGGCAGGTTCAGTGTTGCGAACCGATCGGCCCGCACTGGCAGGAACCCCCGCACTGGCGCGCCGATCTATATACCCGCATCGAGGCAGCCGAAGTTCAAGGCCGGAAAGCAGTTGAAGAATGCAGTGAACAGGTAGCAGGACTCAGACCGCTTTCCGGAACAATGAGGTGCTCGCGCTGGATGACCGAGCTCTGCAACACGCCCAGGGGAGGGAAAGATGAAAACGTTACCCCATTGTTTTGGTTGGGGATGATTTCTATCCCGCTGGCGTGGCTGACGTGGTACTTCGGGCCAGAAATCGAACTCGTAAGGCCGGTCCTCAGCGGTATTGACGATCCTGCATTAAGAGCGGTCCTACAAGAAGCTCATGCAGAGCGGTTGGGAATTTGGGTAGGTATTTGGCCGGTAACTCTTCTGGTATTGAGCTATATCGGTGAAAAGAAAGTGCARGGATRAAGGACAACACGGCTGGGCTGGATACCCCCGTCAGGCCGCGATCCCRCACATCCGGCTCGCGATTAAAGAACGGCAAACMGTKNGAAGCTGTTGAMAAAGTYGTTGGTTTTGGCGGACCGGTTTTTGCCGGGCTTGASGGCGGCASCGTAACCGGCCGWCGTNGGGGGTGCCAGRGGTGCGGAACAGAACTGATGCCAATACAACATGACCGCGATCCRCTGATCCGCAGGAAACCAGAGCTGATTCTGCCGTTTCAGAGGGGGTTTTCCGTACCGCCGATTCCGGCCTTCCCGCGCGSCGCTGWWKGTCCGGTTGTGGCTAGGGGCGGTAGTAAGCGACGTMACCGTGCCCCGTCCGCTTAGGGACCCCTAGCGGAGCCCGCGCTCCTTCTCGATGCGGTCGTAGGCGGTGTTGATGGCCGCCATCTTCTCGTTCGCCAGGTCGATGAACTCCTGGGGTAGGCCTTGGCCGATCAAGGTATCCGGGTGGTATTCCCGGCTTCGCTTGCGGTACGCCGTCTTGACCTCCTCATCCGTGGCGTCGCGGGTCAACCGCAGCACTTGGTAAGGGTCGGCCGCGTCTGGGCCCATTTGCTGGGCGCGGAGGCGCTCGAAGGCGTCAGCATCGAAGCCGAAGANNTGGTAAAAGAAGGCCGAGCACTCGCCAAGATTCATAAGAACATCGTTGTAAAATGTCCGCTCATTCTGGAAGGGCTTAAAGCCACCAGGCAATTGGCTAGCGAAGGCATCCGCGTGAACGTGACCCTCTGCTTCTCCCCTACTCAGGCGCTCTTGGCAGCCAAAGCCGGCGCATGGTGCGTCTCACCCTTTATCGGCCGCATGGATGATATCAGTTCGGACGGAATGGAGCTTATTGACCAGATCCTAACCATCTATGAAAACTATGATTTTCCCACTCAAGTCCTAGTCGCCAGTGTCCGCCATCCCCAGCATGTGGTCGAAGCCGCTCTCCTGGGTGGGCATATATGCACCATGCCCTACAGCGTGTTCCAGCAACTGGTCAAAACTCCCCTGACGGATATCGGGTTGGAAAAATTTCTTACTGATTGGAAAGCCCGAAAGGTTTCCAAGAAATAACCTGAGCGGTTTTCTCGATTACGTGGTGCTATGGCTTGGCAACAAGCGACTTTGCTCGGCGAAAGACTTGATGGAACATCGGACGGGTCAGTCTTCCGGTAAACGTGTTTTGCTGACTCGGATGATAGGATCCCAAGAGGGTCACGTTCCAAGGCAGGACATATTCTACTCCATGTGAAAATTTTGGACGAGGCAGAGGGATGTCCTGTTCCATTAATTGACAGGTTCGCCAGTATTCATCCCATGCAATTTTCCCCAACACGACGACGACTCGTACTGATCGTAACAACTGCAATTCTTCCTGCACATATGGTCGGCAGGTTTCGAATTCTTCTTTGGTCGGTTTATTTGCCGGAGGCGCGCATCGCACGGCAGCCGCCACATAGCAGTTCTTCAGCTTGAGACCGTCATTCCGATGAACGGATTCAGACTGGTTGGCAAAGCCAAAGGCATGGAGCGCTTCATACAACCAATCCCCACTCCGATCACCCGTAAACACGCGACCCGTACGATTTCCCCCATGCGCCGCGGGGGCCAACCCTAGCACATATAATTGGGCTTTCGGGTCACCAAAGCCTGGGATTGGACGGCCCCAATAGTCCCAATCCATAAATCGCTTCACTTTTTCTTTTGCCACCTTACGACGATAGGTCGTTAACCGCGGACAAAGGGTGCAATCCGAAATGGTGTGCTGTAAAAGGTCAAGCGCGCGCATTACGAGGAATGATACCATAGCGAACATTTTTTCCGCATACTGGCCGTGGACGGAAATATCACGTCAGGAAAAGTCTCTATGCCTCCATCCAAAATTGTCATTCATTCATCGCAGCTCAAATTCACACGAATCCTAAAGACACTCATTCAGAGTAGCTTGGACGCCGCTGACCCGGGTAAAGCCATGAAGCGGTTGATCATCCGGAAAGATCAGACACTTCGCGTCAACTCGGTTCGCTATGACCTCTCCCAATTCCAGCGGATTATGTGTGTTGGAGCAGGAAAAGCCTCGGCACACATGGCACGCACATTCGAACACATACTAGGGCAATATTTGGAAGGCGGATTAGTGATCGTCAAAGATGGGTATGGGGCACTCACCAAAAAAGTTCGCATTGTTGAAGCCAGCCATCCTTTGCCCGATAGTCGTGGCGTCCTGGCAACTAAAAATATTCTCAAAATGGTTGGGGCACTCACCAAACAGGACCTGCTGATCGTCTTACTTTCAGGGGGCGCTTCCAGCCTTCTCTGCGCTCCAGCACCGGGTCTCACGCTAACGGATAAACGAAAGACGACCAAGTGGCTCTTACAATCTGGAGCAACCATTCACGAACTGAACACCGTTCGAAAGCATCTCTCTGCTATCAAAGGAGGCCAGCTGGCCAAGACTACGAAGGCCCAAATCCTTACCGTAATCGTTTCTGATGTCATTGGAGATGACTTGGCCACGATCGGCTCTGGGCCAACTGTCCCCGACCCCACCACCTTCCAAGAAGCGCAGACGATTCTGAAGCATTATCAGATTTGGAACACCGTTCCGGAAAGTGTCAGAAAACATCTTGAACAAGGCATCCAAGCCGGCGAGTTGGTGGACATCAACCGGTTATTGACACAAGACCAGCAGGCTCATATCGCAGCGGTCTTTGCCCAAACGGGATTCGAAAATTTAACTAGCGCGAAAGAACTTCTCGGCGACCTCTTTGATTACGGTCTTCTTCGCTTATTCCGTGCCATTCATGGAAAAAAAGGGCAATGAAAAACTCAGATCATTTTTCAAGCATAAAGTGGTCAAGGCTTGATTCCTCACTTCAACACCAACACATAAAAATACGACTGATGTACGATCACGCAATGACCTTTTTGCCTCATTTGCTTAATGCAATAGGGAAGGTTGCATTCGAATCAGTGAGAAAGTTTTGCACTAGCCAATCGATTGAGGCTCACGCCAGACTCTGCAGCTTCCACAGCGAGACGTCGATGAATTTCCGGTGGGACTCTGACCATGAACTTACCACTAAAGGGACGGCCAGCTAACGGTTCAGGAATGCCTTCGTGATTTCTTTTCATGTCGGTGACGACTTGAGCCACGACCGATCGTATGCCGCGAAGCGCAGCTTCTTGCGAGGAAGCTAGCCAGCTAAGGCTCGAAAACTCCGCGCAAAGACCTACAAACTCTTGATCATTCTCTGACCAAGTCACT
>LXTH01000100.1 GCA_001643555.1 Nitrospirae bacterium SPGG5
TCCACAGCCGGCTTGCCAATCTTTCTGAGGATTTCCGTGGCATTTTGACGTAGCTCATCTTCTTCAGAGACCAACAACGGAATGATTTTCGAAACCGAGGGGGCACCGATTTTGATCAGCGCATCATACGATCGGTTTCGCACATCCCCCACATCATCTTCAAGACAGGCCACTAATTCATCAACAGCTTCGACGGCTTTGAGTTCGCCCAGCACTTCTACGGCATATTTGCGGTTGAGCCAATGGGTATCCTTGAGATCCATCAATGCCGTATCCAATTTAACCATGTTGGGGTCTTTGGTACGAATACGGAATTGGTTTATAAACCGTTTGCCGTCTACTTCAATGACCCGAAGCGTAGCCCCGTCACCGGTTTTGATCCGCTGAAGATCATCCCACACTTCCTCTGCCACATCGAGCAACACGGTCTTGCCATCGTAGGCTAACAACTCAATCTCAAKTTGATGTGCCTCCAGATKAATCGCCGTGACATTTTCYGTCACAATATTRAANCCCNCGCSYYNTTTGGCGTGCTTCGGAGMTATTTGAAAAAGCTTTACTGGATCTGCCATGGGTACTTCTCCTCCCTCATATTCAGGYGCCGRACACCACTGTGTTGACTACCTTGCAATTTCTTGTTCTGAATTATCTCTCAATCGACTAGACCTTTCTATCACGTCTTGGGCTTCCAGCCCAAGCTTACTAATACACCTTCTGCAGTATCTCGAACCATTTCGTTTTCGTCTTCTAGCAATAGAACCACGGGCTCGATCGCCCGTGAATCACCAAACCGCGCCAAGGCTTCGACGGCATTCCGCCGGACCAACCAGTCTTCGTCAGACAGCGCTTCAACCAGCGCACCATATCCCTTGGCATCGCCAATCTTGCCMAGTGCTTCCGCTGCATGGCGACGCACGATCCAATTCGGTCCTTGCAACCCATCAATCAAGGCATCCGTGGCGCGCTCATCRCCAATTTTTTTCAAGACGCGGGCRACATCTTCGCTGAGCATTTTATCCATCAGACATKCAACCAAGCCAGGAACCGCGCGAGCATCCCCGATCCGTTCYAATGCCCAGACGGCTGCTGTTCGCACCCCACCATCTTTATCCTTCAGCGCTTTCACCAATGGATCCACCGCTTCAGGAGTTTTCAGCTTTCCCAATGCCGAGGCAGCTTGTTCGCGAATGGCCCATCCATCTTCCTCAAGCGCTTCAATGAGCGGGGCAATAGCCGGTTCGCCGACTTGGACAACGGCACTCACTGCGGCCTCCCGTATCACTAAATCATCATCCTCAAACAACTCAATCAATTTAGGGATTGCGGACTCTCCAACTTGCCCAAGCCCTGTAGCCGCATGATTTCTCAAACCTTCATTCTCATCGCGGAGCGATAATAACAGTTGTTCTATCCGATCACTATCAGCCATTCACATTCTCCTTCGCTAGCCAAAAATCTTCGTCTAACTGAGCCGCAGCGGCTTCCAACTTATCCACAATTATTCCTGAATTATAGGACACCAAGCCATCACGATCAGTTTTTAATCGTTTAAAGATCTCGGCATGAGGTCGCAAGGCTTCAATATCTTTGATCTTTTCCAACGCTTCCACCGCGAGTATGCGAAGAACTTTGATGGGAATCATTTCAACGAGCAAGTCAACGGGCCGGGAATCACCAATGAGCCCCAACCCTTTCGCGGCTAATTCTTTCACGCCGGTGTCCTGGTCGTTTCGCAACCGCTCAATAAGCGGTTCCACGGCTCGCACATCCCCGATTTTCCCCAAAACATCAGCGGCGGCCTCACGCACGACCCAATCGTCATCTTCAAGATATTCAATGAGGATCTCGACACTCGGACGGCCAATCGGATGGAGGCTAAACACAGCTTCCTGCCGAGCGCCTTCCCGAAGTTCAGTTTCTTCAACGCTGCTTAATTGGTTCATTACCTGATCAATGCGATCGCGAATGGCCCCAAGCTTTTTCAATGTCTGGACCGCCATATACTGAATCGCCGGATCAGCCATCGCATCAACTAACGCATCCGCGGACCGGGGATCCATTAAATGGTCGAGAATATCCGCAGCCTGYACYCGTGCCTCTTCATCAGGATCTTTCAACATTGCGGTTAACGGACCAATGGAGGTCGGAATCACTCCCAATAAGGACGTCACGACCGATCGAAGGGCTTCGGTTTTTAACAGATCAACAAGAGCTGCTGCGGTGGATTCATCAAGAATCCCGGCCATCTGTTCTAAGGACTCAACGACCGMATYCCGAACGCCTTCCTCTTCCCCGYCCAATAARTTCACCAGAGGGACTCCAGCCCTGGGRTCTCGAATTCGTGCCAACATTTTCGCWGCKGCAACTTTATARGAAGGGGATCCSACYTGAATTTCCTTWATGATGAGATCYACGACTTTGGGGCCACCTTTTAAACTGGTGGCTGTGGCTCGCATTCGGCGCCAATCTTCCTCATGGGCYAACTCGGTGATGATAGTTTCRACGGTTTCTTTTGGCATCGTATTGTCCTGGGTCCCCTACCTGCCCTGCACTCTAGAGTCGGATCCGATTGGGGTTCCAACCCAGACGCATGAGGGTATCTTTTACATAATATCGAATATTTTCGTCCTGTTCCTTCTTAAATAGCTCGAACAGAGGGGGAATCGCTGCCTTGCTGCCCAATGTGCTCAGCGCTTCCGCCGCTTCTTTTCGAACTAGCGTACTTTGAAGAGCCTGAATGAGTACCGGAATGGCTCGATCGTCCTTTAATTGCGCCAGCGCACGAATGGCCGATTCTACCACAGGCAAATCCTTCTCATACCGTTCATCTTCACAGGAAGGAGCCCGGTCTTCATACCGGCTCGGGTCCAAAAGGGTGACCAACTTCATGAGAGTCGGTACCGTTCGCCGGTCACCGATTTTGCCTAACGCCTCTATCGCTTGTATCTGGTGGCGAGGGGTGTCCAGTTCTCGTAACAACGGTTCCGTCGCGGACGGATCACCGATAATGCCAAGCGCTCGAATTGCATCTTGACGAACAGCGGTGTCCGGGTCACCTTTCACGATATCCAAAAGCGGCTGCACTGTCGTTTTCGATCCCAAAACACCTAAGGCCTCGGTGGCCTTGAGCCGCACCCGCCAGTCTTTATCCTTAAGGGCAGTCAGCAGGGGCAGCACGGCCTGTTCCCCGATTGCTTTCAGCGCGATCATGGTCTCATCACGAACGGATGGGACTTTGTCCTGCAGGAGCAGGACCAAGGTGTCCACTGCCTGCGAACTGGCCATGCGGCCAATCGCACGCGCCGCGTGCATGCGGACAACCCAGTCTTCACTTAACAAGGCGGACATTAAGGGATCGACGACTCGTTCATCCGCAATCGATGATAAAATGGAAGCCGCAGCTTCTTGAACCGACAAGTCCGGATCACGCAAGCAACTTCCCAAATCCACGACAGCCGRWTCSCCAATYGAGGTAAGGGCGGATGTGGCTGCYGTTTGRACCGCTTTGTCAGAATCKCGTAATGCCTCAATCAACGGGCGAACTCCTCGTGAATCACCGGATTGCCCCAACGCCAGGGCTGCATCCTCTCGAATACCCCAATCTTCATCTCGTAACGCCGCAATCTGTTCATCAACATAATCAGCCATTCAACGGTCTCATCAGGTATCTGGGACGACTTTCTTTCAAAATTTCGATAAGGCTTGTTTTCGCTCATTATTTCTTGCACTGGCCACTATTTGCTAAATAGGCCAAGACAATTAAAAAACGGAAAAATGCCTAATCTTGCCAAGATACCACACGGTTTTTTGGGCGGTCAATTGAACGAAACGGAAAGCGATACCGTAGGGTGGAACACCCCTCGAATGAGRKGRGGGGRGGGGTAAACAAGTCAGGAGGCAGGGGTTTTTTAAACTATTTGATTTAGGACTGGTTCAAAGTGAGTCCATGCGGGGTTTCGGCCCCGCGGACGAGGCCCTTTTGTTTCGGCTAAAGGACCCAAAACCATATTCGCCCGGCGTGGTCCTTCGGATTCCCTGCGATGCTCCCCGAGCCCGGCGGCCGCGCAACTCGCTGCGCTCAGACAGTGCTCGCCGAACTTCCGGACTCGGGTGCGCTTCTCGGCCACACAGAAGGCGGGAGCATCCAAAGATTTGATATGAATTGAGTGACCAACCACTTAAAAAAGTGTGGTTCTTGGCTTGCCTTGACACTTACGGGTTTCTGATGTAATTACAAAGTAATTATTAAAAAAATTGTATTGGTGAATTTTATGAAAACCCATGTTATCAAAATCGGAAATTCTCGTGGCATTCGAATCCCTAAAACCCTTTTAAAACAATGCCAATTAGAGGATGCCATTGAATTGGAAGTACAAAACGGACAACTCGTGATCCGGTCTCTGACAAAGCCAAGAACAGGCTGGAAACAGTCATTTGAGCAAATGGCTTCTAGGAATGAAGACCAGCTTCTCGATCCTTCCCTACCTTCCGGTTCAGACTGGGATAGGACTGAATGGACTTGGTAGTTTCTCGTTTTGAGGTTCACCTTGTCACGTTAGATCCTACCGTTGGCCGCGAACTTCGTAAAACCCGCCCCGGATTGGTTATCTCTCCCGATGAAATGAACCACACCATTGATACCGTGATCATTGCCCCGATGACTACCA
>LXTH01000137.1 GCA_001643555.1 Nitrospirae bacterium SPGG5
TTATCGAGGGGCCCACCGTATGATTTATCATGCGATGGTGGAACTGTCTGATTCGAATGAAGTTGTGGATCAAATCACGCTGACCGCGCAGCTAAAATCCAAAGGGCAGCTCGAACAGGTGGGGGGCGGGGCCTATGTGGCCGAGTTGGTTCAGGCTGTTCCGAGTGCCTCGAATATCCGATATCACTGTAAAATCGTCCGGGAAAAAGCCTTATTGCGTGGTTTGATTCGGACGGCCACCGAAGTGGTGACCAGAGGCTATGAGGAAGTAGGGCAATCCGACGATCTGTTGGAATATGCCGAACGGGAAATCTTTCAATTGGCACAGGGGCGGTTGGGCCGTTCCTTCATTCCCGTGAATCAAATCATTAAGGAAAGCATCGAGATTGTCGATCGGTTATATAATAAGAAGGAAAAAATCACGGGTGTGCCAACGGGCTTCCGTGTATTGGACGATATCACGGCAGGGTTTCAGGCATCCGACCTCATTATTATTGCCGGCCGCCCCAGCATGGGAAAAACCAGTTTGGCACTGAGTATAGCTGAGCATGCGGCCATTCGTGCAGAAAAGTCGATTGGGATTTTCAGTCTGGAAATGTCCAAGGCGCAGTTGGTCCTGCGCATGCTGAGTTCCCAGGCCTATTTGGATTCTCATGCATTGCGGACTGGCCAATTGACGGAAAAAGACTGGGTCTCTCTGTGCCATGCGGCTGATCAGTTGGAGCGGGCCAAGATTTTCATCGATGACTCCGGGGCCTTAACCGTCCAGCAAATGCGAGGGAAAGCCCGGCGTTTGATGGCTGAGCACGGGCTTGACCTGTTGATTATCGATTACCTGCAATTGATGCAGGGACGCAGTGATTCGGAATCTCGTCAACAAGAAATTTCCGATATTAGTCGATCCCTGAAAGCCTTGGCGAAGGAGTTGAACATTCCTGTAGTCGCGCTCTCCCAGTTGAGCCGGGCCGTGGAAAATCGAACAGACAAAAGACCGGTTCTCTCTGACTTGCGGGAATCCGGAGCTATTGAACAAGACGCGGACGTGGTGATGTTCATTTATCGCGATGAGGTATATAATCCAGATACAGAGGAAAAAGGCATCGCGGATATCCTGGTGCGAAAACATCGGAATGGACCAACCGGTGATCGTCAGCTGTTTTTCCAAGAACGCTTCGCCAAATTTACAGATCTCGATTTGAGAGAAGTCAGCTAAGGATCTGAGAGAAAGTAACTTGGACAATATCGCGCCAAGATTTGGGTCGGATTTGGACGGAACGATTGAGGAAAACCGGAGACATAGCACAGCGATGTTGAGGATTTTTCGATTGAGGTCCGTTCAAAGATGGCCCGAAGATTGGATGCGAGATGTCCAAGTTATTTTCTCTCAGGTCCTCATGGAACCCCGAATTCATTTGGAGGTATCCTGACATGTTCCAATGGGTATGTTCTCCGGCGCGCATGAGTCGAACGTCAAGAGGCTGGCAAGAACGTCTACTCGTCACGCTGCTCGTGATTCCATTAGCCGTGGTCTCCTGTGCGGCTGTGCCTGACACCAAAACCGAATCAATGTCTGAAGTTGTTGTACCCGAGCAGGCACTTCCCCCGCTGGCCTATTATCATTTTCTTCAAGGGTATATGTCGGAGCTGGCTGAGGAATTTCCCGAGGCCCTTGAACACTACCGCGCTGGCCTGCAATTTGATCCGGATTCCGCGTTCTTGCGGTTTCAGATGGCGAGCCTGCACTTCACATCCGGCAACATCCAGAAAACCCTAAACTTATTAGAGCAAATAGACGCTGGAAAGGTCAGTAATGCTAGGGTCTTGACGCAGATGGCTAAAATGTTTGCTGGTGCCGGCAAGAAGGATCGTGCTCTGGCCCTGTTCGATCATGCGATTGAAAGAAATTCTGAACGGCCTCAAAGCTACGTGGAAAAAGGTATTTTCTTATTTCACGGGAAGCAGTTTGTTGATGCGGAGAAAATGTTCGCGCGAGGCATTGAGTTGGCTCCCCACGCATCGATTGGATATTTCTATTTAGGAAAGATCAATCAGGCGCAAGGGAAGGGCGATGAAGCCAAAGAATATTATCGAAAGACCATCCTGCGTGCGCCACGTTTTGAGCGGGCGCACCGGGAATTATTCCAATTGCTTGAGTCGGATGGTCAGGTGGCGGAGGCCATGGTTGTGTTGAAAGAGTATCTGTCGGATGTGAATCCTCATCACAGAAAGTTTCGGCAAGATTTGGTGCGGCTGTTGCTTCGGCAAAAAGAGTTTGACCAGGCGTTAACAGAGTTGGAATTTATAATTGAGAAGGCCCCCGATAATCTGAATGCTCAAGTGCGTCGGGCGTTGGTGTTTGCGGAGATGGAGGATGTCCCCCGAGCGATTGAGGAAATGACAAATATCGTGGAGGCTCACCCCTCAAAGCTACAAGTTCGAGATTACTTGGGATTACTGTATGTGCAAGTTGATCAACTCGACCAAGCCATTCAGGTCTATCACACGAACATTGACTTGGATCCAACCTTTTACGATAGCCGTATTCATCTTGGCTATGCCTTGTATCGACTCAAGCGGTTTGAAGAAGCCGTGCCGCATCTTCGTCGAGCCATCGAACTGAATCCGGGAAATGCTGAACCGCATCTTTTGTTAGGCCTCACGTATACTCAATCCGAACAACACAGGATGGCCATGGAAACGTTTGAGGTGGGATTGGAGCGCCATCCCAAAAATGTGGATCTGAGATTTAACCTTGGAGCCGCCTATGACAAGTTAGGACGCTTTCCTGATGTGGTTCGGGAAATGGAAGCGGTGATGGAACTCAATCCAAACCATGGCGATGCGCTCAATTATCTCGGATATAGCTATGCCGATCGAGGAGTGAATATTGAACAAGCCGTGGCGTTAACCCAGCGAGCCGTCGCGCTCAAACCAAACAATGGATATTATGTCGATAGTCTGGGATGGGCCCTGTTTAAAATTGGTCGGGTGCAGGATGCTCTTGTCGAAATAAAACGTGCGGCTGAGTTGGTCAAGGATGACCCGGTAATTTTTGAGCATATGGGAGAAATCTATCTTTTACAGAATGACCGTGATAAAGCCAAGCAGTCTTGGTTACGATCGATCGAATTAGACCCGACGAATGGGAAACTCCAAGATCGTTTTCGAGATGCGGGATTCGGAGAGCCACTTGAAGCTGTCAGCGAGTCACCTCCGCAGCCACAGGTGAGGACCTATGCCGAATAGTGTCGTCTTGCTGATTGTTCGTTGACTTGGGAGTCTTGGTGGTTAAGTTGAGTAGGAAGGTGCCGATCAATCTTAAGATCTTAATGAGCTGTCAGCGCAGGGCCACCCTCGCCAAATTCTGAACATCGATCCAAAGGAGAGTCGCATGACCAATATGTTTCACCATCAACGAGGGTTCAGTTTGGTCGAACTGATGATCGTGGTGGCCATTATTG
>LXTH01000095.1 GCA_001643555.1 Nitrospirae bacterium SPGG5
ACTCTGCTCTTTAGGCTTACTTACTTGCCAGAGGCAGGGTGGCATGGTAACGTTTGAGAGAAGAAAAAGTAATTCTATCGATTTGAGAGGGACATGACATTTTTGTAGTGGATGTGGAATGTATGCACGGGTTTTTTGAGGAATGTTAATGTGGGATTTTTGAAACACAAGAGGGCGTGATCGAGCAAATTCGATGTTCAAGATCGTCGGACAGTGAGAGAAATAGGTGTCGTCTTACAAGCAGAATGGCCCAAGAGAGAGCTGTTTCTACAGAGGAAGCAGTTTTTTGACCTCTCTCCTGTGAAGCCAATACATGCTGGTCACGAATGAATTTGAGAAGCATTGGATAATAATCAATATAATGGGCAATTACTCACCATAAATTATCCAGGTTTTTCACACTTCAGTCCCACTCTTCTTTAATGTAGCGAGTCCGTTCTAGCCCCGTTTTCACTCCTCCGCTTTCCTCCGKGGTTTTTTTTCTACATCCCCTAAAAAAATTGATGGAAATGTACGAAGGCCTATTTGCCCTTGTTCTATCGATCTATGGGCAACCGGGTCGGCATAGGAAGTGCCCAGGAAGGGGGTGACTGCCATGACAACCACATTAACCATATCAATCGCTGTGGGTGTCCTTGGGTTGGTGTTGGGGTTTGTCCTGAATGCCGTGGTCCAGCGAAATCGACTGGGAACCCAGCGTCGTGATGCCGAAGAGCAGAACAAACAGCTCAAGGCCTCTGCTGAACGGGAGGCAGAGAATCTCACCAAGGAAGCTAAAATTGAAGCGAAGGATCTTCTGTTTCAAGCCAAAGCTGAGCTTGAAAAAAAGGAAAAAAACAAGCGTGGCGAATTGAATTCATTGGAAAAACGCTTAACCCAACGCGAGGAAAATCTTGACCGTAAAGTTGCCACTAGTGATCGAAAAGAAGAGGAGAATCGCAAACGCGAACGTGCAGTAGATCAACGCGAAGAATCACTGAAGAAAAGTGAACGGGTGTGTGAGCAAACCGTTCGAGAACATCGTGAGGCCCTGGAGCGGGTGGCCAGCCTGACCATGGAGGAGGCCAAGCGGCAACAGCTGACTGAGATTGAAAGTGAGGTCAGGCTTGAAGCCACGGGGTTTACCAAACGCATTCTGGAGGAAGCGCGGGAAACCGCTGATCGGGAAGCGCGCGAAATTGTAACCAATTCGATTCAGCGTATTACTCGGGATTATTTGAATGAGGCCACGATTTCCGTTGTTCAGTTGGCCAATGATGGCATGAAAGGTCGGATTATCGGACGGGAAGGCCGAAACATTCGTGCGTTGGAAGCTGCCACAGGCGTCGATTTGATTGTGGATGAGACGCCCGAAGCCGTGATTGTGTCGGGGTTTGACCCGCTTCGTCGTGAAGTGGCGAAGATCGCTCTTGAACGACTGATGCAGGATGGTCGGATTCATCCGACCCGTATTGAAGAAGTCGTAGAAAAGGTTAAAAGCGACCTGGATAAACTCATGCGAGAGGAAGCCGAGAAGGTCATCTTCGAAGTGGGCCTTTCAGACTTTCATCCGGAAATTGTGAAATTGTTAGGCCGGCTGCGATTTCGACTCAGTTATGGACAGAACAACCTCTATCATGCGCGTGAGGCCTCCTATATTTGTGGGATTATGGCTGCGGAGCTTGGTTTAGATATCAAACTGGCCAAACGTGGCGCCTTGCTCCATGACATTGGCAAGGTCGTGAGTCATGAGGAAGAAGGCACGCATGCCATGTTAGGAGCCGAGTTGGCCCAAAAATATGGCGAGTCCGAAAAGATCGTCAATGCGATTGCGGCTCATCATGAACAAGTGGAGCCGATCTGTCCTGAATCCGTGCTCGTGGCCGCGGCCGAGGCGTTGTCCGCTGCACGGCCTGGCGCTCGACGAGAGACGCTGGAAGCCTATGTGAAGCGGTTACAGAAGCTGGAAGCCCTCGCCGTGGGTTTCGGAGGCGTGGACAAAGCGTATGCCATCCAAGCGGGGCGCGAAGTTCGCGTGATTGTTCGCCAAGGAGAACTCTCTGATAGCGAATCCTTCCGATTGTCACGGGAGTTATCCAAGAAAATTGAACAGGAGATGACCTATCCAGGACAAATCAAGGTCACCGTCATTCGGGAAAGCCGTTACGTCGAGTTTGCGAAGTGATAAGAGTGGTAAACCGCATCATAGGAAACTTTCGTGGTTATTCTGTTTATTGGTGATATTGTTGGTGAGCCTGGTCGCCGGGTCATTACCAGCACACTGCAAAAGGTGGTCGATACCCATCGAGTTGATTTGATTTTTGGTAATGGGGAAAATGCCGCCGGAGGATTTGGCATTACCCCCGAAATAGCCGGTGATCTTTTTGATTTAGGCCTGTCGGTCATCACCACGGGGAATCACGCCTGGGACAAAAAAGAAACGATTGGGTTTTATCAAAAAGAGCCTCGCCTGTTGCGCCCGGCCAATTATCCCGAAGGGGCACCTGGGCAGGGAACCTTGGTCCTTGATTTGCCGAGTGGTGAGACCGTTGGCATTCTTCAAGTGATGGGGAGAGCCTTCATGCCGGCACTGGATTGTCCGTTCCAAGTTGCAAGACGGGAGGTGGGCAAACTTCGAGAACGAACCAAGACGATCATCGTCGATATGCATGCCGAAACCACATCAGAGAAAATGGCCATGGGTCATTTTTTGGATGGTCAAGTGACCGCGGTGGTTGGCACCCATACCCATGTTCAAACAGCTGATGAACAGATCCTGCCCAAAGGGACGGCCTATCTGACTGATATCGGCATGACCGGGCCGGTCCATTCCATCATTGGATTCAAGAAAGATCTTGTCATTGAAAAATTTCTCACGCAGATGCCTCGCCGGTTTGAAGTCGCCACCGGACCCGCCGTGCTTAGCGCCGCGCTGATTGAGTGTGATCCCAATACCGGCAAGGCCGTGGGCATTCAACGCGTGAGAGAGTTTGACTGATCGCACCTGTCCTGCCCGTGACCACACCTACTGCCCTTACGGTCACTGAACTTACCACCAACATTCGTATGTCCCTCGAACGCACGTTCTCCAGTATTTGGGTTCAAGGAGAAGTGTCGAATCTGGCCAYGCCGAMCTCTGGTCACATGTATTTCACCCTGAAAGACGACAAGAGCCAAATTCGAGCGGTGGTGTTTCGTCGGACCGCTGTGCTGCTGAGATTTGCCTTGGAGAATGGTCTCCAAGTGGTRGTGCGCGGRAGAGTGACAGTGTATGAACCGCGRGGCGACTACCAAGTGCTGGTGGATTCCATTGACCCTCAGGGCGTGGGAGCCTTGCAGCTTGCRTATGAACAGCTCAAAGAGAAACTCGARAAAGAAGGWTTATTTGAWTCRTCACGCAAGCAATCGCTGCCGTTTTTGCCAGGGAAAATCGGTGTCATCACCTCACRAACCGGTGCTGCGCTRCGCGATATTCTGACAGTTCTTCACCGTCGGTGCCCCATTATCAGCGTGCTGCTGTATCCCGTGTTGGTTCAAGGCGATGGGGCTGCAGAGCAAATTGCGGAGGCTATCAGGCGGTGTGATCATCAAGGCGACGTGGATGTCATGATCGTGGGTCGAGGCGGTGGGTCATGGGAAGATTTGTGGTGCTTTAATGAAGAGGTAGTCGTTCGTGCTATCGCGGATTGTCGTACCCCGGTCGTGTCAGCCGTTGGTCATGAAATCGACGTGACGTTAGCTGATTTTGCTGCGGACTATCGTGCACCGACCCCCTCGGCGGCGGCGGAGGCAGTCTCGCCAGTCCTGGATGAGTTAATCAGAGGAATACAAGTGTATGGGGAGCGCGTATTTCAGGGAATGCATAATCAACTGGTGAAGATTCGGCATCAGTTCAGAGCGGCGTATCGCGCGCTCCCTGATCCGCAGCATATTCTTCAGATGCAGGTCCAGAGGATTGATGATTTGAATCATCGCCTCACACGTGCCATGAAAAGTGTACAGCTGGAACGTCGTCCGATCCTGATGGCCCTGTCATCTGCTTTAATGCTGCGGAGTCCTGATCAGACCATTAAACGAGCATCGATGCTCGTTCATCAATATTCCACGCAAGTGAAGAGGGCGATGCCGGTGGTGGTGAGTTCGAAACGGCATCAGTTTCGTACTGTTGCCATGTCCCTGCAGACCTTAAACCCACTCGCCATTCTCTCCCGCGGGTATAGTGTACTCGAGCGAGAATCAAATGGGGACATCGTGAAAAGCCATACTCAAGTCCAAGCGGGAGAACGGATTCGCGCGCTTCTTGCCGATGGATCGTTGTCCTGTCTTATTGAACGGGTTGATCCGCTGGCCAATCCTTGACCTCTGCCAATCCTTGACCTCTGCCAATCCTTGACCTCTGAATGGAGCAGCGTATAATGGGGCCGCTTGAATTCCGTATTGCAGAAAGGGCCGTAGTCGAGTACAAATGGAGAGACACCGATTCACCTGGCCCATGGTGCACATGCCGGGATTGTGTAGTGTCGGACCTACCAAACGAATAGAGAGAAGAGATGGCAGCAATAAAATTTGAAGAC
>LXTH01000102.1 GCA_001643555.1 Nitrospirae bacterium SPGG5
AAGCTTGGTCGGGAAGGAGTGGTGGGTAAAAGCTGATGTGCCGGGCTTCCAGGTTATTTTCGAAACGATGCCCGTTAGCGAATCGTTCTTGCCAAAACAAGCCCTGGACCTCGACCATTCGATCGCTTGTCAATTGAATGTCTCCTGTTGTCCGGTCGTGACGTCCAAAGACGAGGACCCGCTGATCTCCGTCTTTGAGGAAAAACACGAAATCGATGAAATGGTGTGTGTCATCAAGGTGCAGCTCAAGTCGTGTGACGGTGCCGCGTAGGCGAATAACTTTTTGATGGTATTTTTCTGGATATTGTAAGACTTGCGAAAGGGGGAGGACGTTGGCAGGTGTTCCAAAGGGACTGCGGTCAAGCGCGTTTTGGGGGTGGTGTTGGCTTGCCAAGCTATTGTTGTGTGTGAGTTGTTGGTCGAGAATAAGCCCGTGTCCGAAGAGCCCGAGAATCAACAGTAACAAAAGAGCGGATGGATTCATGTTGTGTGATTGTCGCTCCCTGAACCCACCAAGGCCAGGCAGGTTTCGGTAATAATTATATTATTGTATTAACTGATAAAAATATGTTATCATTTTAGCTATGACAAGGCAGCAACGATATCAGCGGCGTCACAAGGAAGCTGGCTTGTGTATTTATTGTCCTCGCAAAGCCGTGAGTAACTGGTTTTGTGAAATCCATTTGCGGAAGCGACGGACTATGATGCGTGAGCGGAAAGGAAGCAAACCCTGGCATCCTGGGGGACCGGGACGTCCTCCGTTAACAAGACGAAAAGGGTAACCCCCTGGGTTTTGCCACTTCCTTGTAAAAGCCTTTTAGTAAATTTCAACCGAATGGCCTTCTGCTCCCTGGTCCTTTCAGGTTTCGGACACTCACTCGAACAATCTAGATGTGTCTTTTTCCTCATACTGGTGCACGAATGTGTGAAGGAAGGCATAGGCCGATTCGTAGATTCCAGGGGACGTGCTTTCCCGTGGACCGGCGATGTTGAGAGTACGGATGTCGTGTTGGTTGAGCCACGATGACACGACGGTGGCATCGGATCTCTGGTCTAAGTTTAGGACAAGATATGGTTTGTGGTGGTGTTTGGCCAAACGAATGGTCAGGGCTGTTCCTCCAGTTGGGGAGTCGTAGGTCAGGACGAAGGTTCCGTCGGAGTCCCTGACATTCCATTCGGTTCGTTGGGAAAACCGAGAAGAGGGTGTTTCCTGTAATGGGTAGAAAAGTGGGATTGGGCCGTCTTCTGCCAATCGTCCTTTCGGACACCATCCGCCAATGGGAATGCTGAAGCTGAGGCCTAGATCAAGGGCTGCACGATCCACGCCGGTTTGGCCACCGGAGATGATCTTTCGTATGGGAAGTTTCCGGTTTGGCATCATCATGAACATGGGCCCCCTGCTTGTGGAGCGTGACACATCCCTGTTGTTTACACGTGTTGAGACCGATAAGGACCTGCGAGAAAATAACTTGGACACTATCGCGCCAAGATTTGGGTCGGATTTGAACGGAACGATTGAGAAACACCCGAGGCATAGCACAGCTATGTTGAGGGTTTTTCGATTGAGGCCCGTTCAAAGATGGCCCGAAGATTGGATGCGAGATGTCTAAGTTATTTTCTCGCAGGTCCTAAGACACTGTAGTTGATCTCAAGAATGAGATCCAGTCTTTCCGTCTATCATTGCTTTTCTAGCAAGGGGGGATGTGATGAAGCCAGGTCGTCAATGGAGTCTCGGGCTATTGTTGAGTGTCGTCGCGAGTGTGGCATTGTCAGGGTGTATTTCGGATTCATTGAATCACTACGCCGAAGCTGACTATGGGATCAATCGCGCTGATCGTTTGTGTCATCCCTATTGGGATTGCCAGCAGGGTGAGTGGGAACGGGTGGGAAGTTCCGAGATTGACATGACCGTGGATTATGCTGAATGCGAAGGCAATCTTGATGCCTATGGGGAATGGATCAGTACGACAATTGCGTTGGGATTGGAGACTGGTCGATGCATGGAATCGAAAGGCTACGTGCTGATGTTTCCCAATCCCCTTCGCCACTAACTGGTTTATTGATCGAGTTCCAAGATTGCTAGGAATGTGTTGTTGCTGTGAGGGTGCATCTTGTGCAGTCTCGGGTTTGCCCCCTGCCCATCTTTGTTTTTCACGCTACCTCTTATTCTCCCCACATGTGAAGGTTTACCCCATGTAATGATCTACTGGAGTTGTTTGCCTGATTCCCTCTCCTTGGGAAATCCTTTGGAAAGTGCTAAATATTTAGAATAAGTGAAAGAACAAGGCGGGTCTTGCCCTGTTTTATGTCTTGCGGGACTTCTTTGGAGCAGTTCTCGCCAGATTACTCGCTAGAAAACCCAATCGAGTCGAACCTCGAAGCATCGCGTCTTCAGTAAGCGATAACACTTCATGCCCAGAATCCATCTTGACTATTATGTGACCTTGGATGTGACTCCCGAGGCTTCTGCCGAAGAGATCAAGAAGGCATATCGAAAATTGGCTTTGAAGTTTCACCCTGATCGCAATCAGGGGAACAAAGATTCGGAAGAGAAGATCCGAGAACTCAACGCGGCCTATGAAATCCTGGGCGACCCGGAAACCAGAAAATCGTATGAACGAATGCGGTTTGGCGGGTTTGGTGCCAAAACGGATCATCATGAGGATGTGCCGGTCGAGACAGTTGATCCCGGTGTTGTGCTCGAAGGCATGGAGAAAAAGTTATGGGAGGAAGGACGGCTTGAAATCTTTCGGATGTTGATGAAGGATATTCCCCGAGTGAAAGCTGAGTTAGTGAAAATCCGTGAAGCCACGGTGGCGAAGTTGGGATACGACAAATTCCGTGAAGAGATTGTAAAACATTATGCCAAGGCCGTCATCGCTGAATTCGTTTCGGAAGAAATGAACGAACGTAAAGAACGGCTGATTGATGTAGGTTTCCAAATGATGATGTCGCAAGGCGTTGATGGTATCGGTGGCCAGCAAGGGTACGATTGGGTCAGAACACAATTGGTCGAAGCCTTCGACCGTGGCCGCCTGGATGGATATTGCGAAGCATGTGAATTGCTCTATGCTCGGCGGTGATCAGTCATTTTCTGGCTCAGTGTGTTCTGATGTTGTCCCATTTAGATTCCTTTCCCATTTCTGCGTCCTCTGCTATAGCAAGTTCCTTTTTTGTCGTGAGCCATCTGTGAGGGAATCCTTCATCTTGGACAAGTATTCAGAACGTGAGGCTTGTTGGTCCGTTGATTCGTGGAAACGTGCGGCCTTCCGTAGTTGTTGTTTCTAGATCCCTCCTCTTTTGAATTGATTTCCCGTTTTTTACATCCTTTCGCCTATGACTAACTGGATACAGGAGTGTATCCAATTGGATACTAATTTTTGAAAGATGTTTGTGGTGGAAGTTGAATGTTTAGATGA
>LXTH01000043.1 GCA_001643555.1 Nitrospirae bacterium SPGG5
ATACCAATTTGGCGAGTTTTCAAGACATCCTGAAACCAAAGTGGCTCTCAGGGCCTTTCTTGGCAGGCCAAGAAGGCCCCTCAAAAAAGTAGCCAACAAAGAAGGATCTATTTAGGACCGAGGAGGTGACTATGTCAGGTCTTTACCAAGACAAGCGGAACTTCGTCCTTAAACATGGAGCCATTAATAACCCGTACCTGATTCGTTTCCAAACGGGCGAATTATCCGATCCTCAACTTCAAGACTTTGCCATTGAATTTTATAGCTTCGCTCGGTTTTTCCCCAAAATCCTCGTTTCGCAATTAGTCAACACGGAGGACGAAGCCATTGCCGAAGAACTCACCCGAGTGCTCTATTCCGAATTAGGCGATGGGAATCCGGAACATCGCCATGAGCTGTTGTATCGAAGGTTTCTCACGTCAGTCGGCATTTCCATCCAAGAAGCCCTCACCCGACCCATGATGCCATCGACCAAAGCCTACATCGAAGGAATGGAAATGCTGTACAGCAGCGGCAACCACGAACAGGCCTTAGGCGCATCGTTCGGTTTGGAAAACATGGCCATTACGATGTGGGATCATTTGCTTCCCGGGCTGCTGGTGCTCAAACGCTCCCGGCACCCTCATATGGACATGGAATATTTCACCTTTCATCGGGAACTGGAGTCGACGCACGAGGATGCCATGGAGAAAGCTGTTTCCGCTATGGAARACCATTCGTCTTCTCATGGAGCCTTATCAGCCGACGAGGAAACCAACTTTTCCCATGGRGTYAAAAAAGTGTTGGATTATCTCGAAGGATTTTGGATGGGATTGGAACRGAATCGGGAAACGATAATCRGCAAKYCCTCTCCCACTCAAATGGGCGTTGCAACTGGAGGGGGAGCGTGATGACCTCAACCACCATTGAGGACAGCATCATSGRAGCGCATCAAAGTTGTWCGCCACCTCACCAGTTTCCCTTTTCCTCTTTCTCTGGTCTGTTCTACGAACGAGTTCACGATCTACAACTTTCGCAACACACATTTTTGAGTTACCACGACGATGATCAGTCGGTCCAYCGAACCTACACCTATGGGGAATTTGGCGAGGCAGTAGCAAAAATGGCCTCGGTTCTCCGTGATCGACTGAGCATCAAGCGAGGGGATCGTCTTGCCACGGTGTTATTCAATCATGACCAAACCGTCCTCATTTATTTTGCCGCCTGGGCGTTAGGGATCACGGTTGTGCCCATCAACATTGCCGAGCCTTCTGACAAAAAACGATACATCCTCGAGCATTCCGAGGCTTCGGTCGTGTTGTGTTGGTGTGACGCCTTCGATGAAATTCAGGAATGTATCGATGATATTCCAAGTCTTCGAGAGGCTGTCTTGGTGTCGGATGACCCGCATCGTTGTGAACTGACCCAGCATCTCTCTCACGCGAAACCCACTTCCACGAATGGGGAAGGCTGCTTACAAGATGAAGCGCTCATCATTTACACCTCCGGAACAACAGGCCCCCCAAAGGGCGTCATACTCACCATGGAAAATCTTCTCATCGATGCCGACGCCATTACCCAATGGCACGGATTTGGGCAAGGTGATTGTCTCATGTGCGTCCTCCCGATTCACCACGTGAATGGTATCGTCGTCACCCTGATCACCCCGTTCTACTTCCGAGGGAAAGCCGTCCTCAACAAAAAATTCAAGTCGGGTTTATTTTGGTCACGAGTGCAAGAGGAACATGTGGTGTGTGCCAGTGTGGTACCCACACTGTTGGAATTCTTACTCGAATCCGGGACAGATTGGTCACCTTCTCAATTGAATGGATTTCGCGGGCTGATTTGCGGTGCAGGGCCATTATTAAAAGAAACAGTGACACGCTTCGAAAAACACTTCCAAGTTCCTATTCGCCATGGCTATGGACTGTCAGAAACCACGTGTTACTCCTGTTTTTTGCCAAATGACTTATCTGCCGAGGAACACCATCATTGGCTGACCCACTATGAGTTTCCCTCCATTGGCGTGCCTATTCACCACAATGAAATGACCATCCTGGATGGGCAAGGGCACTCAGTCCCAGAAGGAATAAGAGGGGAGATCTGCATTCGAGGCCAAACGATTTGCTCCGGATACCTCAAGCGCCCGGATGCAAACGAGGCTGCGTTTCAATGGGGTCGGTTCCGCTCGGGAGACGAAGGATTTCTTGTGCGGGATCAGCAGGGCCGTCCATTTTTCTTTATTTCGGGAAGGATCAAGGAACTGATTATTCGTGGAGGCGTGAATATTTCTCCGCTGGAAATCGATGAGGTCCTCCGGGGACATCCTTCAGTCAAATTCGCKATGGCCGTGCCATTCGAAAACCGCTTTTACGGCGAAGAAATAGCCGGGTATGTGGTTCTTCACGGAGRAAGCAGCCCRCCATCTCAATCGGACATCATGAAGTTTTGCCAAAGCCGACTTCCATTTGCCAAATGCCCCAAGGTGATTCTGTTTGGTGACGAKRTSCCKTACACSGCCACGGGAAAACCAAAACGRTTRGARCTRAAATCKCGRYTATCAGARACATTRAGYRYMTACCGKGAYMARTGYTTTAAGGAATCTGKKGTRAAGGRAKMGAYCACCGCAAGGAGGTAMAAAYAATGAGTATGRACATAGAACGAAGAGASAGCCCRGARGACAGAAGGCAGCCCTTCAGCAAGGTGTCAAAAGCTGACTACCTCCAACTGTACTATTATCTCTTCCTCACTCGAACCCTTGAAGATCGAGTGACCGCACTCTACCGACAAGGTCGAATTGTCGGTGGAGTGTACACCTCACACGGGATGGAAGCCATTTCTGTTGGGTACGCGTACGCGCTTGAGGCTGGCGATGTCATCGCCCCTATGCATCGCGACATGGGAGCATTTCTGATTCGTGGCATGAAGCCTGAAGAAATCCTTGCTCAATACCTGGGCAAACGCACAGGCCCCACCAAAGGAAAAGATGCCAACGTGCATATGGGTGATTTAAAACGGGGAATTTTTGCCTTTGTGAGCCATCTGGCTGACAACCTTCCTCTTGCCACGGGAGCCGCTCTCGCGTTTAAAATCCGAGGGCAGTCTCAGGTAGTCGTGGCGAATACCGGAGATGGCGGAACAAGCCGTGGCGACTTTCATGAAGCCCTCAACTTCGCCGCGGTTCGCAAACTTCCCGTGGTCTTTTTCTGCTGCAACAACCAATATGCCTACTCCACGCCCCTTGAGCTTCAGATGGGAACTCCCGACGTGGTTGACCGGGCCAAGGCCTATGGCATCCCCAGTGAAATTATCGATGGGAATGACGTCGCCGCTGTGTATGTCACAGCTCAGCGGGTGATCAAACATGCGCGGGAAGGGCACGGGCCTTCTTTTATTGAGTGCAAGACCATGCGAATGCATGGCCATGCAGAGCACGATTCCGCCAAATACGTCCCTAAGGAATTATTAGAAGAATGGAAACGCAAAGATCCTATTCTCAAAGTTGAACATGCTCTGAAAACAATGGGCTACGCGGATGAATCAGTATTAATGGAAATCCAAGAACGAGTGAAAAAGGAAATTGATACCGCGGTGGAATTCGCTGAAGAGAGTCCTCTCCCTGAAGGCCCCGAGACATTGGAGGGCGTCTATGCTGAGGCGCTTGAGGAGGTACATGTATGACCACAGCGATCTCTCAGGAAGTGACCTATTTAGAAGCCATTTCACAAGCCTTAGATGAAGAAATGAGCCGAGACGAGCGAGTGTTTCTTCTTGGAGAAGATATTGGCCCCTATGGTGGGGCGTTTCGTGTCACCGAGGGATTTCAAAAAAAGTTCGGTGACTGGCGCGTACTGGATACGCCACTCGCGGAATCAGGGTTTGTTGGAGCCGCGATTGGAGCAGCCATGATGGGCATGCGTCCGGTGGTGGAGATGCAATTTGCCGATTTCATTTCCTGCGCGTTTGATCAAATCACCGAGGTTGCCGCCAAGAATTCGGGGCTCAATTACATCAAGCTCGATGGAACCATAGGTTGTCTGGTCAACGGAGCCGGTCTCGCCATGGCAACCATGGACACCATAAAACATGTCGGTGGCGAGCCGGCCAACTTCTTGGACGTGGGGGGTGGCGCAACCGCCGATCAGGTGACGACAGCCTTTCAGATCATCACCAGTGATCCCCACGTCAAGGGCATATTCGTCAACATCTTCGGTGGCATCATGCGTTGTGATGTCATCGCCACCGGCATTGTGGAGGCGGTCAAGCGGGTAGGTCTCGAGGTGCCACTGGTGGTACGTCTCGAAGGCACCAACGTCGACCTGGGTAGACAGATCATCGAAGAGTCGGGCCTGGAGGTCACCAATGCCGACAGTCTTCGGGATGGCGCCGAGAAGATTCTCCAGTTGACGGAGCACTTGTGAGCATTCTCGTTGACTTGAGCACCAAAGTGCTGGTTCAGGGTCTTGGCAAGACAGGCCAGTTCCACACGGACAAAGCCATCGCCT
>LXTH01000062.1 GCA_001643555.1 Nitrospirae bacterium SPGG5
GCCTCCTCAAGACTTGCGGCGCGAACCATGGTCGCACTTCCTTCCAGAGCGTCAAAAATCAGAGGGGCCGCTTCTCCAATCACGACGACACCCTTCACTCCCCGATGCGTGGCCTCCAACAATCGAGTAAAATCGCCCCCTTTGTCTTTTCCTCCGAGGATCAACACCACTGGCTCCTCAAAGCTCTTCAATGCCTTGAGCGTGGCATCCACGTTCGTTCCTTTGGAATCATTGACAAACAGCACACCCTGCCAAGTACGAACAGACTCTAGGGCATGCTCAAATGTCGGAATATTTCGGAGAGCCTTCACGATCTCTTCTCTAGAACATCCGCACAGAAGCCCCACACTCATCGCCGCCATCGCATTCGCGACATTATGATCTCCGCGCAACGGGATATCCTCCCGTTCAAATACGATATCCTCTGCTCCCTGTCGTCGTGCGCGAATCATCGTTCCATCCAAATACAGACCCTGCGCAATCTCGCGACTAAGACTAAATTCACACCGACGTGCTTTGCCATTTACTGAAAGCGCCTGCACAAGAAGATCTTCAGCGTTCAGAACCATCCAATCCTGTTCGGTTTGGTTTTCAAAAATCCGCCGCTTTGCTGCCTGATACTCTTGTGGAGTGGAATAACGGTCAAGATGGTCAGACGTCACATTCAACAAGGCGGCAATCCATGGTTTGAACTGCCGAATTGTTTCAAGTTGAAAACTCGAAACCTCTGCAACAATGTAGTCGTAGTCCGCCGGCTGGGAGGGATCGGCCGATCTTGGGACAGCTTCGCATAAGGGAAGACCAAGATTACCTCCCACAAAAACATGTTTCCCACTTGCTTGAAGGATGGCGCCGATAAGACGCACCGTCGTACTTTTCCCATTGGTGCCAGTGACGGCAATGATAGGAGCCTGAAGGAACCATGCCGCTAATTCAATTTCTCCAACAACCGGAATGTTCTGTTGGCGAGCCCGTTGGAGGACAGAATGATCTCCAGGCACCCCAGGGCTGACCACAAGAAGATCTGCAGGGCTTAATACTGATTCAAGGTCACCTCCGAAACAGAGACGAGCCCCTCGTTGCTCATAGTCGGTTCTCAAGTCCTCCAGATCGGGCTGTGGATGTTCTTCAACCAGGGTGACGCTTGCACCGAGATCCAAAAGAAGATCCGCGGCAGATCGCCCGCTACGCCCCATCCCCAACACCGTCACACTCGTCTCTTTCCAATTGGTCATTGGAAGCACCGGAGTGGCGTTCACGTTTTCCATGACTCCAGAGAGTTTCACCGAGGCCTTATACTCATCGTAGTTTCAGCGTACTGATACTCAGCAATCCGAGAATAATGGCGACGATCCATAGACGAACAACGATTTTGGGTTCTTCCCACCCTTTCAATTCAAAATGATGGTGCAGGGGGGCCATAAGAAAAATACGCTTCCCCCGTGATTTAAACGATATCACTTGAAAAATCACGGACACGGCCTCCATCACAAAGACCCCACCAACAAGAACCAATAACAATTCATGCTTACAGACGACAGCCACAGTGCCCAAAGCCGCGCCAAGAGGCAACGAACCCACATCACCCATAAACACCGACGCTGGATAGGTGTTGAACCACAAAAACCCGAGACCAGATCCAATGATCGATGCCGTCAACACCGCTAATTCGCCTGCCCCTTCAATATGTGGGATCAAGAGATATTCTGAAACCAGTCGATTCCCCACAGCCCAGGCCACCACCGTATAGGCCATGGCAGCAATGATTACCGGGCCAACAGCTAGGCCATCCAACCCATCCGTCAAGTTCACCGCATTGGAACATCCCACAATGACAAAAATCGCAAAGGGGATATAGAACATCCCAAGATCGGGATTGAAATTCTTAAAAAACGGAACACTGAGTTCTGTGGAATAGGCCGGGGAAAAATAAAAAAACAATCCGATGCCCATCGCCACGCCGACCTGTCCGATAAGCTTTTGCAGGGATGTTAACCCTTTGGACTGCCCTCGTAATATTTTGATGTAATCATCCACAAACCCAATCAGGCCAAAACCAACAATCGCCAACAGAACCAACCAAATATATAAATTGGAGATATCCGCCCATAACAGCGTCGCCAATAACACAGAAAACAGAATCAGGATACCTCCCATGGTCGGCGTACCGGATTTCCCATAATGCGATTGCGGGCCATCTTCCCGAATCTTTTGTCCCAACCCCAACTCATGCAATTTTTTGATGACGGGCGGAGCCAAAAAAAACACAATGAGAAAGGCCGTAATCGCTGCATAAATCATCCGGAAACTGAGATACCGAAACACATTAAAAATCGCATAGTCGGTATGAAGAGGATATAGCCAGAGATACAGCATAAGGATTTACTGCCTACTACCTAATCATTTAAACGAACAGCATCGAACACACGTTCCATCTGAACCCCGCGTGAGGCTTTAATCAGAACAATATCACCACGTTTCACAAGCGTTTTTAAACATTCGCCTGCTTCTACGGCATCCTTGACGACGGTGACTGGCATGTTCTTTCGAACAGTCCGAGCCCCTTTTTGCATCATGGGGCCAAAAGTTCCACAGACAATCACATGTCCAACTCGCTTTTTGGCCGCATAGCGGCCCACCTCCTCATGAAACTGAGTTTCTTTGGTCCCCAATTCCAGCATATCGCCCAGAACGGCAATTGTTCTGCACATTGGATCTAACTCAACCAACACATCTAACGCAGCTTTCACGGAAGCCGGATTGGCGTTATAACAATCATAGAGATAGATCACCCCTCCATGCCGACGGATTTCCGATCGCATTGGCGCCGGACGAAATTTCGCCAATCCCAACTCAATGTCCAGAGCAGAAAAACCCAACGCATGGCCCACTGCCGCTCCCGCCAACGCATTAGAGATATTGTGTAAGCCCATTGTTCGCACAGAGGTCCGTTTGCTTGTTTTCCGATTCGGCAACCATAAGTGAAAGGCAGTGCGCCTCCCATCCCAGACCGGCATGGTTCCTCGTACATCGGCATGATGAGCCAACCCAAAGGAAAAAACCGGGCAACTGGCTTTTTTGAGAAACTGCCGGAAATACCGGTCATCCGCATTCAAAATGGCGGCCCCATCATTGGGAAGCCAAGGAAATAATTCGGCCTTAGACGCTGCAGAACGCGCCATGGTTCCGTAAAACTCTAAATGGTCAGGACCCACATTCGTCACCACTCCTAATGTAGGTCTGGTCATTTCACAGAGTCGGGCCGTTTGCCCGACTTGATCCACACCCATTTCAATAACGGCCGCTTGATGCCCGGAATGCAGCCCCAGGAGCGTTTTGGGAACACCAATGGCATTATTGAAATTCCCTTGCGTTTGAAGAACGCGCCAGCGAGTCGCCAACACCCGACTGACCATTTCTTTTGTGGTTGTTTTCCCATTGCTCCCAGTGATGGCCACGACAGGGATGGAGAATCGGGCTCGATGGAAACTGGCCAAATCTTGGTACGCTCGCAGTGTGTTTTTGACATGCACGACTGCGAGGGAATTTCGTTTCGTCCTCCGCCACCCTTTCAACACATTCCCGGCGTCAGCTTCTTCAATCACGACCCCTTTGGCGCCCTTTTCCCAGGCTTTGCCAATAAATTCATGCCCATCAAAATTCTGCCCTTTTAAGGCAACAAAGAGATCACCTGGCTTGACGGCTCGCGAATCCGTTTGCACCCGACGAAACCTCCCTCCGGGTTTTCCTTTGGCAAGCAAGACTCCCTGCGTCGCTGCGAGCACTTCATCCACCTCAAAGGTTGCCATGGGGCCTGTAGTCCAACCTATCGTGAACGCCTTCGTTGACGAATAGACTTTCTGGCTTCTTCACGATCATCAAAATGAATCTTCTGTGTCCCAAGAATTTGATAATCTTCATGTCCCTTGCCAGCAATCAACACAAAATCTTCAGAACTGGCCGCTTCAATAGCGGTTTGAATGGCTTCGGCTCGATCGGAGATCGTTTGATGCGAGCACCGTTCCTCAAGAGGTACGGCTTCAACGCCTTCTTCGATATCAGTAAGAATGGCTTGCGGGTCTTCGGTTCGTGGATTGTCAGAGGTTATGATCACAAGATCGCTCATTCGAACCGCCACTTGCCCCATCTTAGATCGTTTTCCCGGATCTCGATCGCCTCCACAACCAAACACCGTGATAATCCGCCCTTGCTTAACATTCTGCACGGCCTCAAGCAATCGTTGTAACGCATCATCTGTATGAGCATAATCCACAACCACTGTGAAATCTTGGCCTTCCTGAATGCGTTCAAAACGTCCGGGAACATTCGAAACTGACTCCAGCGCTTGTTCTATCAAATCAGGAGACATCCCCATTGCTAACCCAATACCTATGGCAGCTAACATATTGGACACATTATGTTCACCAA
>LXTH01000222.1 GCA_001643555.1 Nitrospirae bacterium SPGG5
ACATCCGGGTCGACAACGCGAGAAGGAGGCATGTTGCGCTGGGGACTGATTCCGTCTTGGGCAAAAGATCCCGCCATTGGGATGAAGTTGATTAATGCCCGGGCAGAGACCGTTGCGGAGAAGCCATCATTTCGGAAGTCGTTCAAACGGCGGCGGTGCCTGGTGCTAGCGGATGGCTTTTATGAATGGCAGAAGGAAGGGCGAGTCAAACAGCCGTACTATATTCGCTTGAAAAGCGAGAGGCCTTTTGCCTTTGCCGGTCTGTGGGATCATTGGGCGAGTGCTGATGGAAAAACGATTGAAACATGTGCCCTGTTGACGACCGAACCCAATGCGTTGATGGCGCCTATTCATAACCGCATGCCGGTTATTTTGAATCCGGATACGTATGATGATTGGCTCGATCCGGACCAACAAGATGTGGTGCGGCTGGCAACCCTTCTCGGGTCCTATCCGGCTGAAGAAATGGTGGCGAATCCAGTGAGTCGTTTAGTCAATAATCCACGATTTGATGACCCTCGGTGCATTGAAGCGTTAGGAGAGCAAGAAGAATGACTCAGTACCATTTGTGGCTCACGCCAAATGGAGATTCCCGTAATCGCCTTGCCAACCTTATCAATACTTTAAGCGATCAGTATCGAGGACCAAAATTTGAACCCCATATCACGCTCTTGGGAGAACTCGAAGGAGAGGAATCCATTCTCTCTGAACAAGTCATTGAGTTAGCAAAAAGGCTCACTCCTTTTGTGGTTCACCTCCAACAACCTACCTATGAAGACGAATATTTTCGCTGTGTGTATTTCACCGTGAAAGACACGCCAGAAATTCGTGACGCGCATGAGGAGGCAAAATTGATCTTCGGCAAAACGCCTGTGTCACCCTTTCGTCCACATGTTAGTTTGCTGTATGGCCTCTTTCCCGAACCTGCGAAGCGAGAGGTCATCGCTTCCCTCCCTGTTGATTTTCCCAAAACATTTCTTGCGAATGAATTGAAACTCATTCGAGCCGAATCCCTTCATCTGCGGGACTGGTATCTTGTTGAATCTATTTCCTTGTAGGGCGGGATTAAGACTGGTTTTTTAGACGTCTTGCAACTAGTGCGTCAAAGGGTTCTCCTGCGCCGGACCGCGCCGCAAGGATTCCGCGAGAAATGGGGTCGGGTTGATTGAATCGGAGGGGGTTTCCCGTAGAGTCTGTTGCCATGCCCTTGCCTTCGTGGACTAACAACCAGCCTGCCGCGATATCCCATTCGTGTAATAGGTCAAAATTGATTGTACCATCGGCTTGCCCCGCAGCAACGAGTGCTAAACTATAGGCGATAGATCCCATCGGTTGAAGGGTGGCGTGATCTTTGAAAATGGTGAACTCGTGACGGTCCAAACGAGAAGGGTTGACGAGAATTGTTAAACGCTCGTTGGCCACTTGGTCCACCCCAACTGGTTTTCCATTCAGGTATAACCCTTTTCCTTTTTCAGCTGAAAATAATTCCTCCGTGGCTGGATTGTACACGACCCCAAGAATCGGTTGATGGTTTTCTGCTAGGGCAACCGAAATGGAATATTGCGGCACACCTTTWATAAAGTACGAAGTKCCATCGATGGGATCGATGATCCATACACGWGAYKTKTTKAGGCGYTCMGGCGTATCGGGRCWYTCTTCSGACATCCAGCCATCGTTGGGGAAGYGGTTCATCAGGGTTTCCCGAAGGATGTCATTRGCGGCAAGGTCGGCTGATGTYACRGGCGAGTGATCAGCTTTTTGRTGTGTCTCRAAYCCTTGKKCRGCAAGTTGTARGACACGYGTKCCMGCGCGGYGSACAGCYTCYAAGACMACTTCRAGTTCGGTKTTCATCRGTGGGYYAGAGCCATGWGTTGMATAGAGNNGTCSYMAATGGAGAAGGASGGTGAACGGTTRTTRGGKTGAWTGAGMGGGAKTGAATGATCRRGCTTTCTGNATTATTGYCTRRTGAACATGAAGGTGTKGGTYASYTTTTTTTGCCCTTTGTCGAACAAGGTCCAATGGTGRGTCATATGATTYTCATCCATGAAGGTGATGGTCAGTTCATGCATGTGAATATCATCCATGGACCGCATGCCGGTCCCATCAAAGTAGGTCAAGGTAATGGTGTTTGATGGGGCCTGCCCATGGGTTTTCATTCGAGGCTGATTGCCGAGCATGCAATAATGCGTCATCACCAGAGTGTGGCCGTCTTGCGTATATATCGACAGCATTTCTTTTGGGGTGCCTGGAAATAATTTCTCCATCACGGCACTGTCTTTTGCCGTCAATACATATCGTGCGGTGATGGTTTCCTCACCATCATAGGCTTTTCTGGTACCTTGCCATGTGCCGATGAGGGTTTTCATTTGTTCAAAGGGGGTATCAGTGAGCATGGGGTGTTCGGCTCTCACGACAGTGGCTGGGAAGACGAGACTGCCCATAGCACATGCCGTGGCGAGTATCCATGTTCTTGCGCGACTCACCATTTCCCTCCGTGCCTGATCTGCGATACAGTGTCCCTGCCTGTGATCGGTTCTCATAAGACAATATAGAACTCCAAGTTGGGTTGAGTCAAAAATTCTGTGAGAAATGTAGACATAACCCCGCTGGGACACCCTCAGTGGGATTCGCGTGAATGGGAATGTTGAAAAAAGCCGCCAGCGGCGTTCTCGCCCTTTTGCCGTGCTCACCTACTGAGAGTACGCTCCGCGCGTCAAAAGGGCTGCGGCCTTGCTGGATAGACCCTTCGGAAAGACTCAGGGCATGCTTTTTTGAACATTCCCTCCCCTTGACGATGCGTGGCTCATTTGGAGCTTTGATTGACTATTGGAGTGCAATATTGAATAGGCTATGAATAAAATCAAGTGAGATCGGAGGTGCGTGTTGGATCTTTTTTCAGGTGAACAAGTCCAACCACTATCGGGAAAGCTTGAAGCCATCTGGATCAAGCGAATGAAGCGTGGGCCATGGATTCGGTGGAACATGCCACGCTGGAACGAGATGCCGGTTTGGTGGGGAATGCGAACCAAGGGGGTCGGCGTCAGGTCACCATCATTGAGCGTGAGGTGTGGGATCGATTGATGCGTGAAGTGCAAGGTGCTTTATCTCCGTCTGCTCGGCGTGCCAATTTGTTGATCAGTGGCCTGAGTCTCACTCAATGCCGCAAGCAAATTCTTTTGATCGGACGGTGCCGAATCAGGATGTTAGGCGAGACGAAACCCTGTGAACGGATGGAGGAGACCTTGCCTGGCTTGCAACAGGCCATGGCGGAATCTTGGGCCGGTGGCGCGTTTGGTGAGGTCTTGGATGATGGGGAGATCCTTGTTGGGGATCTCGTGTCGTGGGTAAAGGRGTGATTTATTTKTATGCRGGSTTTCGYSCCCGCGCGACGAGTCCCTTTTGTTTCGGCAAAAGKRMCCMAAACCANTTTTYGCCCGTKCGCGGTCCCTCCGAGCCTGCTCAGAAACAGGCTCTCCGGGATGCCTCCGCCTCCGCCCCGAATCAAGATGGCTCAGGAACTCGCTCCGCTCAAACAGCCTTCGCCGAAAAGTCGATTCGGTGCTCCGGCTCCGCCGCGCACGAAGGCGGCAGAGAAGGGACAGTTCTACATTTTGAATGCGTGAAAAAGGTTTGTTAAGTCGAGGCCTGTTAATCTTTTCTGTCATTCTCGACAGTAGTAATCGGGAATCCAGGTTTTTCCCTCTGTCATTTAAACCCCTCCTTTGCCATTTCGATTCTTGGGAGAAATCTCTCGTTCGGCAATGGGGGGAGATTTCTCGTTTCGCTCGAAATGACRATCAAAGGTTGCTCGTCTATGCGTCGGGTCCCGCTGTGCACCTTCACGAGTGCGCGCCCAAAATCCTCGGAAAGTGAGAACTCCGTTTGCCACAGGAATTTTTCAAGCCCGCCCAAGAACCGCCCCGGGTGATTGTGCCAAGATAAATCCGGCAAAACTCGCTGAATTTCGGAGTACGACTCCCACACTGCGCCTATTGGGATATGATTGATGTAGACCAACTCGCAAGAATCTGGTTTCATTTCCCCGATATTTTTCTCTTTGAGAAATTCAGAGAAAACACTAAAGTTTTCTTTGAACTTGGGAAACAGTTTTGAAAATCTTATATATTCGCTATCGTCTTCTGTCTTTCTCCAATTAAAAATAAATCTATCGTCTTGAATCTGTATTAAAGTCTGCCCCTTCCCATCAAGAAACCAAACGCGCGGAACCGGCAGGGAGTCCAATTGCTCGCCCTGCCTCGGCCACCCGATCGGGGTTTTCTGATCGATGTTCGGGTACTCGTCCGCGATCCTCTCCCAATACCATCCGAAGTGCGGGGCCTTGAAATCCGACAAGGGCTCGAATTTCAGATCGTAAACAACCTCACTGAGCGGTGGCCGCTCGACACTCGGCAGCTTGTCCGCGTCACCTTTCTGCGTAGCCATGGCGTGCCCTTTGGTTTTGATGCGACCATTCACA
>LXTH01000078.1 GCA_001643555.1 Nitrospirae bacterium SPGG5
CAGTTGCCTGCTTCAGCCAGAGGCTTCCCGATGTGCTCTATATCAGCATCTTCAAAGGTGTAAGCGGGCCCGACGGGCTCGACACCAAAATCCCTGGCCAGGGACTCCTGGAGCACGATGACTTTTCCACCCACCATGGTCATCAAGGGGCGAATTTTCAAGATGTCATCGACTGGAACCGTCAAGTAGTCTCGGTCGRTAATCAGCAGRTCGGCGAATTTTCCCRCTTCCAGGGTACCGAGCTCATCCGGCTTKGTGACRTACTCGGCTGCCCATGAGGTCCACATCTTTAGGGCGTGCACCCGGTCAATCCGTTCCTCCGGCTGCCAGACTTGTCCRTCGAACTTGCGGGTGATGGCCTGCCACAGCTGGAAGAAAGGAGGCTGGAATCCCGRCSCTACACTTCCCTCGCCAGRTCGACCGAAGGCGCCYCCKCCGTAGTGCTGCCCGGCGATCTTGATBCCCGASTCRATCCAGGTCTTSATRGGCAGGATGAARTCGTTCATTTGKGGGCCGTARTCGTTGATCCAGTYGGGAGCCTCACTGATGAGATCGGGACCACAGCTCAACATGATTCCAKANTCSKTTAACCCTTGGATGATATCAGGCTGCTTTCCGATGAGATTGCAATGCTCACTGGTCATCTTGAGGTTGCGAATGTCCTCCATGGACAGACCACTGGCGGCCCGGGCTTGGTCAATCATCCTGAAATAGGCTCGGGCGCTCTCGCTGCCACACATGTGGACTCCCGCCAACCGCCATCCCGACTTCAGAGCATTTTCCAGTACATCCCAAGGCAGATCGCCCGGTTTGGGGCAGACTTCCCGTGCCTTGATATGGGGTGGCGCCTGGGTATCCGGACCGGTACAGGATTCCGGATAAATCGAATCCCAGCGCTCTGAAGCCACCCCGTCAATCCAAAAGTAATCGTTGCCAATACCCTGCAGCACACCGGTGCGCCGGTAGATCTGTCGGGTTTGCTGGGGATCGGTGGGCATTCGGTGCACTTCATAGTGTGCAGACAGCCGAATCGGCATTTGGCCCAGACCGGCCAGGGTGGAATACCCGGTCATCACCTTGGGAAAGGGAATGCGGGTGGAGACGGTGGTGACTCCGATGGAAGCGAACTCCTCCGATACCAGCTTCAGCGCCTGGGCCAGGGTTGCCGCGGGGAGCTTCTCCAGAAACATTTCCCAGGTGATCACGGACATTTCCTGACTGCCCACCCAACCGAGTTCCGGGATGTTTTCGCCGATATCCACTCCGTGCATGGTTTCCTGAATGGAGGCTGAGTAACCGGGTAGAAAATCATTCACGATCTCCAGGGCCTTGGAATTCAGGTTGCCTCTCAACCCAGGGTTGACCAGGACCGGGTTTTCCGGTGACCACAGRTCGATGGTCCTGCGGTTGATCAAGCGGCGAGWAAAGCCCCARAGGCGRGCTTCSTTGGGAGCKTCTGGGTGACCCTGCACCCGAAGKATCACCCAATCGCCCGGATCGACATTCTTGATCGTTTCCTGRAGCTTGTCTCGGATGTTGGCCTGGGTTTTYTCCAGGTCTCGCTCGGCCTGTGCCGTAACGATGACCCCYTTGGGAGGGTACTTGAAGCCGAACCGTTCCAGATRRCGRAYGGCGCCRCCGTARATGTGCATGTGGGGTTCAATGATGCCCGGRATCAGGGTACGTCCTTTCARGTCGTGRATCCGGGTRTCAGGTCCYGCCAGGGCCCTGACTTCCTGRTTATTCCCCAGTTTCATGATCCTGGTGTCCTTGACGGCAATGGCCTGGTAAACGCTGCCCACCTSGGTTGAGGCCGACACATCGTCCATGCTCACGATGTTGCCATTGACGAAAAGGGTGTCCGCGTACCCCTGACGGGCCACTTCMAYKGGRAYCTGRGCCMAAGAGGTGGTGGCCTGAGCCACCCAAATGMCCCCCAGGGTCAGGATCAGACCGACGAATTTGYTCATGGATCGATGAATACTCAMTTGTTCCTCCTTTANCCTTGTGACYTAATACCAGTCCAGAATCCGAACCTGAATACCCGGATCCGTTACCGCCTTTTGAAAGGCGGTTAGATCAGATTCTCCATAGTGGTACGGATAGACCACTTTGGGCTTGAAGCCATTGACACATCCGGCTGCCTCCTCGGGTGTCATGGTGTAGGGGAGATTCATGCAAACGAAGGCGACGTCGATGTCCCGGAGTTGCTTCATCTCGGGTATGCACGCCGTATCTCCGGAAAGATAGAAACGCTCGTTTCCAAACGACAAGATATAGCCGTTGCCTCTTCCCTTGGTGTGATAAAGCTGTCCCGGTTGGGGACCACGCTGGAGATTGTACATCGGGATTGCTTCAATTCGGATACCGATTACTTCAGTGGTTTCACCGTTGTTGAGGATCTGGGCGTCGGTCACCGTTTTCTGAACCGCGGCCGGTGCGATGATCCGGGTGCCCGGTTTCCGTACTTTGGCGATCTGCTCCGGATCCAAGTGGTCGGCATGAATGTCGGTGATCAGAATCAGATCAGCCGGGGGAATGTTCTCGTAGTTTCCGCGACTCCAGGGATCCACATAGATGGTCTTATTTTGCCAGGTCAGAACGACGGAACCGTGGGTAATCGGGGTGATTTCCACCTGGCTTTCCGTGGGTAGGAAGAGAAGGGCAAAAAGTAACGAAAAATACATCAGCACTCTCCTTGAAGACTTAGGCGGTAGTCCTTGAACGGAACCACTTTACCACCTTCCTTTCCCGATATGAAGGCGCAACTGGACCCCGACGCCAAAACAACAAGCCTCTCCTGGCGCTATACTGTGACGACTGAAAACAGATGTGGATTGCATCATTGTTGGCAGCCATTATGCTGGCCTATGCCAACGGAGCCAATGACAATTTCAAAGGGGTGGCCACTCTTTTGGGAAGCGGCACCACGAATTACCGGCGAGCCTTGTTTTGGGCTTGTTCGACCACTCTGGCGGGGTCGATTGCGGCGGCCTGGGTTGCCCAGGAGCTCTTAGATACGTTTTCGGGCAGAGGCCTGGTTCCTGATGCCATTGCCTCCGCTCCAGCATTTTCGGCTTCGGTCGGACTGGCTGCGGCGGCCACGGTTTTGCTCGCCACCTACCTGGGACTTCCCATTTCCACTACCCATGCCTTGACGGGAGCGTTGGTCGGCGCGGGTCTGATCCATGCCGCAAACGAGGTTGCTTTCTCCCATCTGGGCACCGTGTTCCTCGCCCCACTCCTTGTGAGTCCCTTGTTGGCGATGATGTGTGCCGCTGGCCTTTATCTGATCTTTAGAACCTGCCGTTTGGCTTTGGACATCAACAAGGAGAGCTGCCTGTTTTGGGGCATTCCCGTGGCCAAGGTCCTGGACAAGCTTCATTACCTGAGCGCGGGGGCAGTGGGATTTGCGCGGGGATTGAATGATACCCCTAAAATTGCCGCTCTTTTGGTGGCCAGTGGCACCTTAATTCCAGAAGCACGTTATGGGTTGGTGGCTCTGTTTATTGCTCTTGGGGGTTGGTTGTCGGCTCGCCGGGTCGCTGAGACCTTGAGCCATAAAGTGACGACCATGAATTCGGGCCAAGGCTTCTCCGCTAATCTGGTGACCTCAGTTTTGGTCATCATTGCCTCTCGTTTGGGAATGCCCGTCTCCACAACCCATGTCAGTGTGGGTGCCCTGTTTGGAATCGGGTTGCTGTCGGGTCATGCAAACAAACGTGTGATTGTCTCTATCGTGTCTTCCTGGGTGGGTACATTACCGCTGGCAGCCGTCCTGGCGGCCATACTTTGCTGGGCTCTCATGGCCTAGCCCGCATTATGCATAGGTTCTTGTCACGAAGCGACGAAAGCGACGACCTGACAAGACGTGCGACAGAGGCCCCCGCAAACGTACTGTACGGTACGTTGAGGAGGCCGACCGAGTGCAACGCAGACAGGGGCGGATGATGCATAGGTTCTTGTCACGTCGTGACGTAGGGGCGATCAGCGCGAGCAAACGATCCGGGCCTTGGCCAGTTGGCTCAGCAAGCGCTTTGGGCGCTGAGGCTGCTGAGCCGGAGAGGGCTGGCTTATTATCAACAAATTGCTTATCATTGTGCCTAACATTATTATGGTGAAAACACGGGATTTTATGTCACCTTGGCTGGGAGATAGCCATCCATTTAGGAAGGAGTTGTTTCATGATGAGAAGAGTAAGAGGCCGGTTTTTGTCCCTTCGGAATGTTGTGATTCTGACTGTGCTGGGCAGCTTAGGCACCCTTCAAGGTCAAACGCGGTTTCGCCCTGAAAGCGAACGCGAAGAGATGGGTCGAACCAGCGCCTATGAGGAATGGATTGAACAAGAGGGGATTCCAATCTATCGAGGCCAGGCCATTCCCAACCTGTCGAA
>LXTH01000055.1 GCA_001643555.1 Nitrospirae bacterium SPGG5
CTGAACCTCTGGATGCGGGAGGATGGCACCGTAGTGGATAAACTCTTGCTCACCACCAATGCCAGTTTGCCCCCCCCCCAGTGGCACTGGGCCTGCCGAAAGTCAGGAGGTGACACCATGAGCTTTCATCTCATGACTTGAATTGAACAATTTTAAAAAGTGCGAAGTAGGTGAGTTTCAGAGACCGCAGTAACAAGAAAAAATGCGGGTTATATTTCAAACTGGGCTTCATAGAGAATGCGATACACACCTTCTCGTGCGAGAAGCGTCGCATGCGTTCCTTCATCTACCAGTTTCCCTCGGTCTAACACCAAAATGCGATTGACCTTCTGAAGGGTGGAAAATCGGTGGGCAATCACAATCGTTGTTCGGCCCTGAGTCAACACCTCCAGGGCTTCTCGAATTTTCACTTCGGTTTCCGTATCAATGTTCGACGTGGCCTCATCAAAAATAACGATAGGAGGATCTTTCAGAAGCACACGAGCAATCGCGACCCGTTGCTTCTGTCCCACCGAGAGTTTCACGCCTCGTTCACCAATCCAGGTGTCATACTTTTCCGGCAATTCCGTAATAAACTCATGAGCCCGGGCAGCTATGGCCACACCTTCGATTTCAGATTGGGTGGCCTCCGGGTTGCTATAGGCAATGTTGTCTCGAACCGTTCCATTAAATAAAAACGGTTCCTGCTGCACGAATCCAATCTGATTTCGAACAAACGCCAATGGCAAATCTCTGACATCAACGCCCCCTAAGGATAGGCTTCCTCCTTTGACATCATAAAAACGCATGATCAATTTAATCAGCGTACTTTTGCCGGCCCCGCTCGGCCCCACAAGCGCGATTCGTTCGCCCGCAGGAATGTGCACGTTGACCCCTTTCAACACCGGAACGTCGGGTCTGTAGGCAAACATCACATTCTTTAACGTCACGATCCCTTCAAGTTTTCCTCCTGGAGCCACAACACCGGGACGATCAACCACTTCGGGTTCGGTATCAAGCACATCAAAGATTCGCTCACTGGCAGCCAGGGCATGCTGCAACATATGATTCACGGAATGAATTTGGTTGACCGGCACATAAAACAGCGCCAGATAGGACACAAACATAAACAGTTCACCAATCGACAACTGACCCGACAACACTTCGCCTGGGCTTACCCACAGGACAAAGACCGTTCCCAAACTTCCGATGAAGATCATGCTGGGTGAATACACCGACCAGAGAAACATAGCCTGTAACGTACTCGTGTTCACGGCCTGGCTTTTCTGATCAAATCGCGCACGCTCATATTCGTGTCGATTAAAACCCATAGTCTCTCGAATTCCTGACAAGGCGTCTTGAAGGTATGCACTCAAATCCGCGGTATTTTTTCGGATCACATGATAGTATCCGTGCACTCGCCGTGAGAACGTGACACCGGAGATGGCCAAAATTGGAATCGGAATCAAGGCCAACAGCGCCAGCTTCCAATTCAGCGTAAAAAGGAGAATCGTAATACCCACGAGTGTGAGTGAGGCCGTCAACATCCCTTCCAGACCATCAATAAAAATCCGCTCCACATGTTCTGTATCACTCATCACCCGAGACATGATTTCTCCGGTTGAGCGGTTTTCATAGAAACTGATCGACAAGCGTTGCAGCGCATGAAACACTTGTTGACGCAGATCAAAAATTACCCGCTGCTCCAGAATATTATTAAACCGGATCCGAAAAGAGTTAAGGATATTTTTGAATCCATAGGCCCCAACCAACCCTCCTAACACCCAGGGAAGCAAGTCGGTTCGTTCGCCTTGGATGACATCATCGATAATAACTTTAATCAGCCACGGCGGGAGAAGATCGAAAATCGTGGTGAGTGTCGCAAAGGACAACGTGGTCAACACCAGACGACGGTGAGGACGTAGATAGCCAAGAATTCGGAAAAGAGAATTCACTAAGAGTTACACAATCTGCAAAGGGACTGTTGAATAATTAAAAATTTCCAGTGGGTATAGCCATCTGAGACARTKAATGCCATCTCAAGAGCAAGGGGGTGTTCAAAAAGTTCCGTCCAGCAAGGCCGCAGGACCTTTGGCACGCAGAGCGTACATGGAGTACGTGAGCACGACAGAGGGCCGAGAACGCGGCTGGCGGACTTTTTCAACAACCCCCACAAAGAGAAACTGTGATCAGGTAGGATGCCACTATATCACGGCAGCGGACTCTTCCTTCCAATACGAGTCAAACTCTTTCAACTGAGTCAGCGTCGAGAGATCAGTCATTCGATCAAGAAACATCTTGCCAAGCAAATGGTCCATTTCATGCTGGATGCACACGCCATAGAGCCCGGTCGCTTCAAAATCCAAGACCTGGCCATACCGGTCGAGTGCTTCGACGCGAATCGCGGAAGGTCGAGTCACTTTCCCTCGCAACCCATCAACACTCAAACACCCTTCCCACATCTCCACTTGCTCTGGCCCGTAAAAAACAATTTTTGGATTAATCAGCACGGTGTTGGGAAAGCCGGAATCTCCCTCACAGCCCATCACCACAAGTTGTTCCGACCGTGAAACTTGAGGAGCGGCTAATCCAATCCCATCATTTTCACCCATGGTCTCAAACATATCATCAATTAATTGTTGAAACGCCGAGGTCGCAATCACCTCCTGGACAATCGGGCTCGCAATCTTTCGCAAGACCGGGTTGCCTAACTTGGCAATGGGTAAAACCGGCATATGTATTTATCTCCCCTTCGAACGCAGCATGAGCATTAGAAAACCAGGCTCCTTTATGAAACCGGTTTCTCTGAAGGTGCCTCGGGCGGACTCTGCCGTTTCTTCAAAGCAGCCTCCCACCATTCCGTCCACTCAAGCGCCCATTGTTTTCGCTGTTCTTGTGTTGACCCTTGCCAATCATGTGGCTTCCCGGCAAACCGCGTGAGCCGCCAAAATGAGTCTAAAGCCGTCGCCGCCACATATCGTTCAGGGTCGCCTAGTAATTGAATCAAAAGTGGCGGAATTTCCACATCTCGCACATGGCGTGCTAAAAACGCGACAGCCCGACGCATGGTATCACTGTCATCATCCACAATAGATTTCAGGGCTGGAATGGACTGAATGGGGTCGAGCTTCACAGCTACACGAAGTCCACGTTCACGCACTCGCGTAACCTCATTGAGATCCATTGCCGCTTCCAACAGGTTCGGCACGGCCCTCGCGTCTTTAATCATCGATAGGGTCAGGATCGCATTATATCGGAGACGCGTCCCTGGCAGTTTGAGCGCTTTGACCAACACAGGTACTACAGGTTTTCCGAGATGCACAAATTCTCCCATGATCACATGTAACTCATCCCATGAACATTCAAGAGCAACAGGGGATGTTCAAAAAGGTGCGCTCAGCAAGGCCGCAGGCCCTTTGACGCGCGGAGCGTACTCATAGTACGGGAGCACGACAAAGGGCCGAGAACGCCCCTGGCGCCCTTTTTCAACATCCCCTAATGGACTTTCAACTCCGTCCAGGCACGATCATAGTATCGAGTGGCTTCTCCGGCATCGACCATCCATTCCATACGGGCAATGACTTCTGGTGGAGGATACACCGCGGAGTTATTTCGCACGGAAGGAGACACCAGATCTTTCACCAAACGATTCGCTGAGGCAAACAACAGTCGCTCCGACGTAGTGTGAGCCACCTGCGTATCAATAAGATAGTTAATAAATTCGAACGCCATCGACTTCCGCGGTGATGTGGCGAGCACGGTCAGACAATCCGTCCAAATAGTTCCACCCTCTTGAGGAACGACATAGCGAATGGAAGGACGCTCTCGCATCGCTCGAGCAATTGGCCCACCCCAGGCATGGGCCAACACCACATCGCCGGTGACCAATAAATGATCGAACGCTTCACTCGTATAGATCTTGACCAAGGGCTTCTGCGCAATCAGCTTTTGTTTGGCCTGCTCGATGATTCGAGGGTCTTGGCTATTCAACGAATGCCCCAGCGATCTCAGGGCCATCCCAAACACTTCCCGCTGATCATTGAGCATGCTAATCCGCCCTGAATACCGTGCATCCCATAAAATATTCCAACTCGTTGGCGGCTCCTGGATCGTCGCTGAATCGTAGCCTATGCCTACGGTACCCCACAGGTACGGCACTGCATATTCCTGCGCAGGATCAAACGGGAGGTTTTTCAGAAAGGGCTCAATAAATTGCTCATTGGGAATGCGACGGTGGTCTAACTTCGCCAAGAAACCCAGCTGTGCCATGATGGACACCATAAAATCCGATGGCACCACTACATCATAACCCGTCGCCCCGCTCTGCACTTTGGC
>LXTH01000167.1 GCA_001643555.1 Nitrospirae bacterium SPGG5
GGATCGCCGTTATCCAGGCCTATATCTTCACGATCTTGACCTGTGTGTATATGGCTGATGCGCTCCATCTTCATTAAACTGAACACTGGAAACAATACGTTTACTTATTAACGATTTTACGAAGGGGATACACACACAATGGATTCTGCAGCTTCAGCATTATTGGGAATGGGCATGGCAGCCGCTGGGTTTGCGGGTGCCGGTGTAGGGATTGGGTATATCTTTGGAAAGATGATTGAAGCCGTGGCTCGCCAACCAGAAGCTGAGGCCCGCGTGGGAAAATATATGTGGATCGGGTTCGCGCTGGTCGAAGCGATTGCGCTGTACGGGTTGGTCATCGCCTTTATCATCATGGGGTTGAGAAAATAGGACTCGGACGCTATGCCGCAATTTGATACTCAGTTTTTCTCATCCCTGATTTTTTGGGAGCTAATTTCGTTTGGGATTCTCTTATGGGTCTTGTCGAAGTTTGCGTTCCCTCCAATTCTGGAAGCGCTCGAAACACGCGAACGAAAAATTCGTGACAGCATTGATCAGGCCGAACAGAGTCGGACATCCGCTGACCAGAGATTGCAGGAATACGAAGCCAAGTTGCGAAATGCGGCTCAGGAAGCGGAAGCCATTCTGGCGGAAGCGCGGAACAAATCCCAGCGCCTGCTTGAAGAAAATGAGCAGCGCCTTCGTGTCGAGTCAGAACGGATTAAGGCTGAGGCTACGCAAGCCATTGAACGCGAGCGACGAAAAGCCCTTGAGGCTATTCGGGGGGAAGCTGCAAACCTGGCATTGCTGGTTGCCGAGAAAGTGCTGGTACGAAACTTGTCGGATGAAGACAACCGTCGTCTTGCACAAGAGGCGTTACAAGCCGTGTCGGCGGATCATTCCCCTTCCGGTCAGGCTTGATTCCAACGGTACTTGCCCTCGTTCGTTTTGAGCTGTCTTGACTAATGTTCAGGGAACAGAAGGTTTTGTCGATCTTTGATTGAGTCAAGGCGGCAAAAGTATAGAGTGAGGATGCTCACCTTACTTCGAATTTCCACCGCCAACTTGATACCCCTCCAGGTCTACTGTCACCCACCGAAAGCCTAGGCCTTTAAGGCCCTGGGTGATTCTCTCTCTCCGTCCAGAATCGAAGAACGTGTCGATTTCCTGTCGATCTACTTCAATTCGTGCGATCCCCTCATGATCGCGCACCCGTACATGACGGAAGCCTTCCTGTTTGAGAATTACCTCCGCTTGTTCTACTCGCCGAAGGTTCATTTTTGTAATTATCAAACCACGAGGAATGCGAGACGATAGGCAGGCGGCCGCGGGTTTGTCCCAGTTGGACAATCCCAGATGGCGCGCGAGGGTGCGAACATCGGCTTTGGTGAAACCCGCTTCAACAAGAGGGCTTCGAACGCCATGTTCACGTGCGGCTTGAATGCCCGGCCGGTCATCACCGAGATCATCACTGTTCGTCCCATCAACTACGGTGCTGATTCCGGTGTCATGTTTGATGGGGCCAAAGAGCTGATACAGGTCCGTTTTGCAATGGTAACACCGTGAGGCATCATTGCGAACGAAACTGGCCATCTCAAGTTGATTGGTATTTGCCGTGATGAGATTCGCTCCAATTTCATGACTGATCTTTCGAACGTCTTCGAGCTCTTCTAAAGGAAAAGTCGGAGAAACGGCTACAACCGCGATGGCCTGGTTGCCTAACATATCGTAAGCCAGTTTGAGGACCAATGTGCTATCAATGCCCCCGGAAAAAGCAACAAGCACAGAACCCATTTCTCGAAAGATCGTTTCAAGTTGTTCAGTTTTCTGTTGGAGGACTTGTGGGACTGTCGGAATGGTGAGCATCTTCATAGGGCTCCTTGTCGGACTATTCTCTTAGGGAATATTGAAAAAAGCCGCCAGCCTTCGCTAAAGCTACGGCTGACAAGCCAGAGCGTTCCTTGCCTGCCGGAGCGGCTTCGCGCAGGCAGGTCGCCATTTTGCCGTGCTCACGAACATAAGTACGCTCCGCGTGTCAAAAGGGCTGCGGCCTTGCTGGATAGACCCTTCGGAAAGACTCAGGGCATGCTTTTTTGAACATTCCCTCCATTTGATGATCTTTAGCTCATATGGAGCTTTGACTGGCTATTGGAATGAAATATTCAACAAGCTCTCCTAGCATAACTTCATGTGGGGAGTTTCCCAAGTTGGCCGCAAGCTCCCAAGATATCCCGCCCGCGGCTTTTTCTTAGAAAGACATCATACCGACTGTGTCTCAAGATAGATTGAAATTTCTCTATCGCCTCATCTGACGGACGGCGAAACGAGCTGCCGGGGAATTCGTTAAACGGGATAAGATTGATTTTACACCGAATGCCTCTAAGCAGGTGAATCAGTCGTTTGGCGTCTTCGGGCGAATCGTTCTCTCCGCTTAAGAGGACATATTCAAACGTCAGGAGCCGCCCGGGACCTAATGGGTAGGTTCGGCAGGCTTCCAATAGTTCTGGCAACGGGTGAAGCTTGTTGACCATCGGCATCAAGTAATCTCGTTGTTCATTGGTCGTGGCATTGAGGGAAATGGCCAGATTGACCCCTAACCCGGCAATATTTTTTAGTCGTGGTGCGAGGCCGGCGGTGGAGATGGTAATGCGCCGGGCAGGGATGCCAAGTCCCCATCGGGTATTGGTGAGTCGCGCGACGGATTCCGTGACAGACTCGATATTCGCTAGGGGTTCACCCATACCCATAAACACCAGTGAGGTGATCCGTTCACTTTCAGGAAGAAGGTCTTGAGCGGTCATCACTTGCTCCACGATTTCATGAGCCTTCAAATTGCGCTTTAACCCCATTTGGCCGGTCAAGCAAAATCGGCAATCAACTGTACAGCCCACTTGGGTCGAAATACACAACGTCAACCGCGGCTCATCGGGGATCAGAACGCTTTCAATTTGGAGCCCGTTTTCCAAAGAAAACAAGAGCTTGCGCGTTCCATCTTGAGAACACACGACAGTCGGGGCTGGCGCTCGACCAATGGTCGCGATGGATTGCAGACGTTCACGATCTGTCTTGGAAAGACTACTCATCGAATCGATTTTTCTAGCCCGGTGTTGGTAGAGCCACTGTAGAATCTGTTGGGTTCTGAAGGCTGGCCACTTCAATTTCTCGACCAAAGCCGATGTTTCATGAAAGCTCAGGGCCAACAAATTAAGACCAGAAGGCTCAATAATTGGTAGAGATTGAAGGGTGGTCATGGGATGAACTTACTATAGCTATGTGATTTTCAACAAGGGAATGTTGAAAAAAGCCGCCAGCGGCGTTCTCGCCCTTTTGCCGTGCTCACGTACTATGA
>LXTH01000227.1 GCA_001643555.1 Nitrospirae bacterium SPGG5
AATATGTGGTCGGGGCGAGCCGATTTGAACGGCCGACCTCTCGCACCCCAAGCGAGTGCGCTACCGGGTTGCGCTACGCCCCGACACCATAGCAGGCTGTTGATAAGGGCCACCAGCGGCGTTCTCGGACCTTTTTGAACAGCCTGCCCAGCAACTCGTGTCTCGATCAGGACTCCAGATCTGCGCTACCAGGGACCTGTTCACAATGGCCGACCAGCAAGGCCTAATTCGTAATGGGTGACGCGTAATGCGTGATGAGTAAGGAAACAAGAAGGTAAAAGTCAAAACGACTCTTCCGCTTCACGTATCACGGTTCACGTCTACAAAGAACGCCGCTGGCGGGATTTTTCAACAGGGTCCCTCTAGGAAACGCTCACTTCGCCTGACTTCACACTATATGAATTTAAAATCCCTAAAATGTCCTGAAGTTCGTGTCGAACCTGCTCGACCTTGTCTGGGGGAACCTCTGTTTGGGGCTGGCTTCGACGCCGTCGCCAATACCGTTTGAGCCCCATAATGGTATACCCCTCTTCGTAGAGCATTCGCTTAATTTCCAACACCGTTTCTATCGATTGGCGATCATAGACACGATGACGTCCCTGGCTTTTTCGAGGGCGCAGAAAACTAAACTCTGATTCCCAAAACCTGAGGACGGAGGCAGGCAACTTCGTGAGCGCACTCACCTCGCCAATTTTAAAAAACGACTTGTCGTCGTACTTGAGCTCAATTTTCATTCCCAAAGACCTCCATGTCAATCCCTGACATCAGCAGGAGTTTCCGTTAGGAATCGTCACTCCTCAGGTCACTTCCCTTTTGTCTCATGACGGCGTTGCTGTGGTGCTCGCAAGCCTTCGGCGCGCACAAACGTGGTGCTCTTCGCACCGTGCGCCCTCACGTATTCCCATACGCTCCGGTTCTGCGCTCCTCGCGCCTTGTCCTGAGCCAAAATTGAAGCAACYTGAGTAGTTACCCAAGACTTTCATTATAGAGGCGATGGGGGAAGTTACGATTGACGGAATCCCGTAAGATTCCGATCACTATCTTGCAACACTTTCATCAACGTGGCCATCTCAATGGCCGTTCGAGCTGCGTCAGCACCACGATTCTTTTCAGGTCCCCCTGAACGTTCAAGGGCTTGCTCTGCCGTATTCGCCGTCAGCACACCAAACACAATGGGAATCCCCGTGTCCCAGGATGCCTGAGCAATCCCTCGACTCATTTCTGTACTGATGTAATCGAAATGCGGGGTCTCACCCCGAATGACCGCCCCGAGGCATATCACGGCATCATATTGACGAGACCGGGCTAACTGCTTGGCTAATAGCGGAATCTCAAACGCACCAGGAACACGCACGACTTCGATGTTGTCTTCCTCCACGCCTTCCTTGTGGAGTGTTTCAAGAGCACTGTTCAGGAGTCGGCTCGTGACGAATTCATTAAAATTACTCACAACTATACCGATCCGGCACTCTTTCCCATCAAGACTTCCTTCTTTAATTTTTTGCATTTAATAAATCCATAAAAACAAGTACTTACAATATAAAATTATACACCAACATGAATATCCACTTTAATAATAACACACCAGAAATCTACACATTGTTCAGTAGATGTCCTAGCTTCACCTTCTTGGTTTGAAGGTATCGAACATTGGATTCTTTCGGATCAATTTCAATCGGAATCCGCTCAACCACATTCAGACCATACCCCTCAATCCCGACGATCTTGCGTGGGTTATTCGTAATCAATCGAATCTTCTTTAAACCCAAGCTCACAAGAATTTGAGCCCCAATTCCATAATCACGAAGATCGGGCTTAAACCCGAGTTGAAGATTGGCCTCAACCGTATCACTGCCCTGGTCTTGCAAGCGATACGCCCGAATTTTGTTGAGCAAACCGATTCCCCTGCCCTCTTGGTTCAAATAGAGCAACACGCCCTTTCCTTCTTTTTCAATCATCTCCATGGCTCGATGAAGCTGATCCCGGCAATCACATCGAAGGGATCCAAACACATCTGACGTCAGACATCCTGAGTGAACCCGGACGAGCGTTGGAGACTCATCAATAGGCCCTTTAACCAAGGCAATATGGGTTCCACTATCCAATTCATTTTCAAACACCCTCGCCTCAAAGTTGCCAAAGATAGTAGGCAGCTGAGCACTGACCGACTGCTTCACCAAGGTCTCACGTGACAGCCGATATTGGATCAGATCTTTAATCGTGATGAGTTTGAGCTGATGCGCTGTGGCGAAGGTGACCAAATCCGGAACACGGGCCATGGTGCCGTCGTCATTCATGATTTCACAGATCACGCCCGCTGGGTACATACCGGCCAGACGTGCCAAATCTACCGAGCCTTCCGTTTGCCCTGCCCGTTTGAGCACTCCGCCATCATGGGCGCGAAGCGGAAAGATATGCCCAGGCTTTGTAAAATCAGAGGATTTGCACGTCCTATCGACAGCCATTCGAATAGTCGTGGCACGATCGGATGCGGAGATGCCCGTAGTCACATCTCGCGCGGCATCAATGGATATTGTAAATGCCGTGCCAAACGGTGCGGTATTTTCAACCGTCTGCGGGTGAAGCTGGAGTTCATCGGCACGAGTAGAGGTCAAGGTAAGACAGATCAGCCCTCTAGCATTTTTGGCCATGAAATTGACGGTTTCGGGCGTCACGCATTCCGCCGCCATCACCAAATCCCCTTCATTTTCTCGGTCTTCGTCATCTACCAGAATGACGCATTTCCCATCCCGAATATCCTGAAGGGCTTCATCTATCGAATGAAACGGTTCCACGCTACTGTCTTCCTCCTGTCATGTTCAGCTTAGGGTTCGCGCAAGGATACATCCCCCTGTTGGGGTGCTGAGACGCCTGCCTGGCAAGGCGCAAGGACTGCGCATACTCCTCGGACGAGCAAAGCCCCCAGACGGGATGGATCGACGCCCAAACGAGGGAAAGGTATTCTTACGCCAACTCTTATATGAGGTTTACTGGTCCCTGTCAATCTGAACTTTCTTTACGTAGCGTTTCAACAGATACCCGCAGCCATCGTTGCATCACCAGGACACTTATTGCAGCCACACCAGAAAATAGCCCGAAAATCAGAAACCCACCGGCATAGGTTCCTGTGAAATCTTTGAGTAACCCAAACCATGATGGAAGCAGAAATCCGCCAATTGCTCCAGCTGCCCCTATAAAACCCGAAGCCGTTCCCATCACCCCCTGGAATCGTAATGAGACAACCTGAAACACCACCCCATTTCCGAAGCCAAGAAATAACAGAGTCGTAAAAATTAAGGGCAGAGAAAACACAAGCGGAAACAGCCCACATAAAAAAACACTCAGGATGGCGGTCATTGGGAAAACAGCTAGGAGAAGGCCGATTCCTCCTATCCGGTCAGCAACATAACCTCCCACAGGCCTTGCCAAACTTCCGGCTAACCCGCACATGGCGGTAATGGTCCCAGCGGATACCATATCCAACTGATATTGGTCGTGRAAAAAAATMGGCAGAAAGCTWGAAAAWCCGACAAATCCCCCAAAGGTCACYGCRTACAGAAAACACAGCCAGTACATCATKGGCTGTTGAAGAACGGACCGGACGGACAAMGAAGCCCGTGGYGYCACTTGARAGKTRGCTYGSCCSRAGCGATCGGGAACAAGGAAATAAAAYAGGACGGCCGTGATGACGACGGGAATAATCATGACGCCAAATGTCCCATGCCAYCCWATCAACTCAGCGATTCGAGGACCAAAGAAGGTGGCCAGCAACACMCCACTATTCCCGATMGCTGCKACCCCCATCGCCAGCCCTTGRCGTTCCGGGGGATASGCCYGACTCGCGAGTGGCAAGGCAATGGCRAAACTTGCYCCGGCAAATCCTARCAGCAAMCCMACGCCCAACATGTGAAAATAGTTCTGYCCGAACMGCCAACCTAAAACCAGGGCCACCACTTCMAKCCCTAACAGAGCCATTCCGACCCGTTTGGCGCCAAACTGATCGGCAAACGGACCAACCACCATTCTCAGAAGWGCYCCGCCTAATAAAGGGACTCCCACGAGAAATCCTTTTTGTGTGGCACTGAGGTCAAAATCTTGGGCAATCGCCACCCCCAACGCCCCAACCAAAAGCCACACCATAAAGCTGACTTCAAAATGCAGCCAGGCCCCGAGCAATGACGGCCAATGTCCGTCTTTTAAGGCTTGCAGTCTCATGATCCAAAAACCTTCAGGCTTCCAAAAACGGTGAAGCTAGGTTCTCCCCAAAACACATCAAAACGTGGAATTCACAGCTTTCGCTGCATTTCATTCTGCTCTGATCCCTTCTTCAACACGCGTGAGTACTA
>LXTH01000011.1 GCA_001643555.1 Nitrospirae bacterium SPGG5
GATATTGTCCGGCTTTCCGCGGTGCTGTACCACACCCATAGTACCACCGGGTTTTAATACCCGCCATAATTCCATGATAAATTGAATGGCCCCATAGTTGAAAATCGCTTCATCAGGATATGGGGTATCCACATTCAATCGGAGCTGTTGAATCAAATCCAAACTGCGTTGATGTTCCTCGGTCGCACCTTTCCCGGACTCCAATTCTTCTTTGGTGAGATGGGTCGGAGTCATGTCGGCCAAATTTTCGTTGTCGATGACGAGATCAACGCTTGCATCAGCCAATGGCAAATATTCGGCATTGGCGTTGAGTGCACAGGCGTTCCACCCGGCTTTTGTGGCTAGATCAAGTTGAGAATGGAGAAATGGACGGGTCAAATCTAGAAAAATGTATTCAACGCCTCGTCGTTCCGAAGGCGAGAGTTCCTTGGCCATTTCCTGTGACACGTAGCCCAACCCAGCGCCGACCTCGACAATCCGGCCAGGTTTGGGATTCCACCACCCGAGTTGCCGCAATGTCTTCGCGAGCAGCTGCCCATAGGATAAGCCGTTCAAGGCTTCGCAGGGCTCGCGGAATAAATGCGAGACCGTGGTTTCGACGATTTCAAAATGTCCGTGGTGACTTTGAATGCCTTTGTGATGAAATTCCGTGAGGTGTTCATCGCTTTCCACGGCCACATTCTCATGCCATTGCTCGCGCACCTTTTGGAGCAACAAATCCCATTTGGCATTCACGCTGTGCCCGCTCGGCGCTTCATCGCCGAAATAACACAGGGAATAGCGGGGCGATGCCCATCGCTCTAAAAACCATCGGCCTGTTTCTTGATTGGGACCGCACACCCATTTCCCGAATTGATCCAAGAGCGTTTGGATGGATAACCGGCCATCCATAGCTCCTAGCAGAGAGGCACCCATGCGATTTAACTTGACGAGGGGCAGGTCTTCATCCAGAGGGGCGACCCACCATTCTTCAGGGCCGGATTGATAGACGATCAAGTCGGGCATGCGCCAGGCCCGTTGCTGAAGGACATCACCTTCAAGGGCTTGARGCTGGACACCAGAGTGAGARGCGGTAGAAAGATCCGGCATTCAATKGAAGGCAGCGGAAGGATTGGCATCAAAGACAGCACGGTACATRCCATCCCAAAATTCGAGCCACGCGTCRGCGACTTCACGAGCRCCACCGGCKACTTCRWRCAAATCTTCRTCAGACTTTGCRGTTTTGCGAACCGCGTCGATGAGCCACTGACCATGCACTTCTTCTTCSGCCACATGCAGTTCAAAAAATGCGAGGTCCTGTCGATTAAAGTGGCCATATTGTTGAAGGCCCGTGAAAAAATATTGAAACTCGGATACGGCAGTGGTCTCGACCGCCAGCTCCGCACCTAATGCCGTGAGATGGCTTGACCGCAAGAAAAGCCGGCGAAGGGTATCCAAATATATCGTGACTTCGGGAATGGGCTCAGTATCCTCAAGGTCTTTTGGAGTTAAGCCAATCGTATAGGCAAATCGTTCTAACTGTCGAATGTGGACATGTTCTGGAGACCCGCTGCCTAATTCCGAGTACAGCGTTTTTGCTAATTCGGTTCGCATGGCCACTTCCTGTATCGGAGTGTGATACAGCAAGCCCTCAAGAACCTTCACGAATTGGAAACAGAAGTAGTGGTATTGTCGAATAAAGACACGAAGCTGGCGAGGGCTGAGTTGCCGGGTTTTAAAGGTGCGAAAGAATTCGTTGGTATTGACCGGATGGGTTTGTAATTCGTCAATCAGAGATTCGACATCGACTGGTAAATCTTGAACAGGACTCATAACGCAACCCCCTACATCACAGAATAAAATGTCTAATTCTGAATGAATGACTCCGAACCCAGACTACACGAAGGTTTTTGCCGGTCGCAAGGGAGGAAGCCTACGTAAGTGGACGTATGGTGAGATGGGGTTAGGATTAGGGCTTTTGGGCCAAAATGCTGGCATACACTGCTTGCCCATCATCCCGTATTTGATACCGCAAAACAGTTAAATCTGTGAAATGATGGAGAAGTTCATTAGGTTCCAAGAGGAATTGGCGGGAAAAGCGAGAGCGATATTTCAGATGACCCAAACTATAGGTTTCTACGACCACTATTCCGCCAGGTTTCAAAGCCTTGATCATTTGCGGAAACAGGTCTCGCTGCAGGTAATAGGTGCAAATAATGACATCATACGTCTCAGGTRACAGTTGATACTGTTCRAGATCAACGACTTTGGTTTCRATGGATACCCCCTGTTCCTTGGCAAGAGTTTCGGCTTTCTTCAACCCGGTCTCTGAAATATCGATTCCTGTGACCTGAAATCCTTTCGTGGCGAGAAACACTCCATTCMGGCCCTCACCCATGGCAATATCCAAGGTTTTGCCCTTGGGCAAGAGATGAAGATGTTCCTGGAGAAACGGGATCGGCGTTTTTCCAAAAATATACTGCTCGGTATCATACTTGCGATTCCAGCGTGTTTTGTCCTTGGTCGCAGCGTCTCCTACAGAGACGGTAAGAAATGCGAATGCTGTCGTGAGAAAAAGGACCGCGACCGTTCGAGAAACCAAGATCTGCCGATTGTGTAATTTGGCAAGAGCCATAAATTATACCTCTTGGACAATGATTACTGCTGGGAACCCGTCCGAGATTTGCGATCGTGACGAGGGGATGCTGGTTTGAGTCAGATGTTTCGATCGTTTGAGGCGAATAGTTGGGCTATTCAACGAAAACGGGAAATGTTGAAAAAGGCTGTCCAGCAAGGCCGCAGGGCTTTTGGCGCGCGGAGCGTACCCGGAGTACGTGAGCACGCCAAAAGCCCGAGAACGCAGCTGGCGGCCTTTTTCAACATTCCCTGAAAAGGATCGGAAGATCTGGCCACATCCAGCACGATCAGTCTAATCTTGGACAGGTTCCTAAGCAATCATATCCGACTCACGCCCCTTTCTCCAGCCTTGTAGGCAGTTTTCCGATTCGCTATTCTTCCTATATGACGTTAATGAATCAGCAAAATATTTGGGCTTCGGGGCCACCCAAGCTGGGCGTTATGGCTTCGAACAGGAAGAAAAACTAATGCGAGTGCTATTGGCCGTTGATGGGTCACCACATTCTCAATACGCCACAGAGGCAGTCGGCCAACTCTCGTCGGTCAAGGGCCTCACTGTGGTGCATGTGGTAAACCTGCCGAGACTTGCGTATCCGGCACTCGGGCCTGACATTGCCCAAGACCTTGCGATGACCATTGAACAGGCCATGCNGGGAAGARGGGGAGCACATCCTGAAGCGTGCCATGTCTCATCTGTCMTACCACAACGCTCCKGTYTCTAAACGATTGGAAATRGGCTCYCCRGCAGATYGYATYCTSRCCATWGCYGARGAAGARCACACYGATCTCATTTTGATTGGGGCTYGGGGKTTAGGTCAGGTTCARGAACTCAACTTYGGCAGTGTCTCACATCGGGTGTTGACGCATGCGCCCTGTTCGGTGTGCGTCGTGAAGTYWCCCCTTACGAAATTGCACGRAATTCTTCTTCCACTCCAGGGGGAGGGTGATGAACGGATCGCCACGCAGTTCTTTGCCAAACATCCCTTCAGTGGCACTACGGAAATTACGGTTTTTAACGTGGTCCCCATTCCACGCTCCATCTTTCGCGCCGGTGTCTCGGCTTCAGAAACCAAGATTCAACAGGCCCTGGAAAGCGCGGAAGCCTTTACTGATCATGTTGTGGTGGGATTGAAAGAGCTCCACTATTCGACCATCGGAAGGGTGGGAATGGGTTCCCCGGGGGAAACCATTTTAGAACAGGAAGCCACCTCCAATCCAGATTTAATTGTCATGGGAACCCACAACCCCTCAACCCTTTCCCGGTTTATCATGGGAAGCGTTTCGCATACCGTGCTGCATCGCTCCACCCATTCGGTGTTGCTCATTCGCCCAACCCGCAAAGAAAATTAACTTAGAAACGGCAGTTAGGCGCCAAACAGCCGTTTCTAAGATGTAGGATCCCTCCTGCCGCTGTACCTCTTTCCCAGTCATCCCCACTCTGTCACCTTCACGACTTACCATCACCCATTTTCTTGACAAAGAATCAGGTATTTTGATAAACGCAAGTCAATTGCAATTAGAAGACAGAGGAGGGTTCCTTGGGTGAAATATTTTTTATGGTTCCCTGATGAGGAGTGTTTTTGAACCGTATTTTTTCAGTCCCAAACGGTCCGTCTTGATGAGTTCGAGACCGCTCACGTCAC
>LXTH01000071.1 GCA_001643555.1 Nitrospirae bacterium SPGG5
TTTCCCATGAAACCAGCCACTCGGCTCCTGCTTCTATCGGGGTGATCTCTTCGGTTAAATCATTGCCATAGAGAAAGTAGCCCATATCCAAGCGCAGCAGGTCTCGTGCCCCTAGGCCTGTAGGTTTCAATCCGTGGACCTTACCGATAGCCATCAATTTTTCCCATATTCCTAACGCCTGGTTTGCGGGAATGTACAATTCATATCCACGTTCGCCAGTGTATCCTGTCCTTGCAATCAAACATGGTGATCCAAACAATTTCATTTCCGCGCATTGTCGAGGCTTGAGGCCTTCAATGTCGGAACCCAGTTCTTGTCGAAGGATGGTGGATGCGGCAGGGCCTTGTAAGGCCAGCTGTGCCAGGTGATTTGATTGATTTTCAATCTGGACATTTTCTGTTTTGGGATCGCACTGTTGCTGCAACCAATCCAAAATCTTTTCTCGATTCGATCCATTGACACACAAGAGAAACTTTTCCGGTGCGAGCCGATAGACAAAAATATCATCCTTCACTCCACCCTCGGAGTTGCAGATCATAGAATATTGCGAATTGAAGGGACTGATTGTATTGACATCATTGGTCGCCACTCGCTGAAGGTAGGAAACCGCATCGGCCCCATCCACCTGAATGCGGCCCATGTGGCTGACATCAAAGAGTCCGGCTGTGGTGCGAACGGCTTGATATTCATCCAGCACACCTGAATATTGAAGCGGCATGGCCCACCCCGCAAAATCGACGAGTTTCCCGCCATGCGCCACATGTACCTCATACAGTGGAGTCTGTTTCATGGTCTTCGTTATCCGTTATCAGAGCGTCGAAATAGAGGAAAGCCTGTGTGGTATTGTGAGAAGAAATCGTTATGCGTGAAGGGTAAAGAAAAGACAATCCCTAATCTTACGTTTCACGGATCACGCATTACGTTTATTAACGTTTAACGCAAGTCGAGCAATTCAACGTCGAAGATCAAGGTTGCGTTGGGAGGAATCACCTGTCCGGCCCCACGTGCGCCATATCCAAGATGCGGAGGGATGATCAGCTTGCGTTTTGAACCAATGTTCATACCAACCACCCCTTCATCCCATCCCTTAATGACTTGCCCTGCGCCGAGACGAAATGAGAAGGGTTGGCCGCGATCAACGGAGCTATCGAATTTGGTCCCGTCTTTCAACCAGCCTGTATAGTGGACAGAAGCGGTTTCCCCCACATGGGCTTCCCGACCCGAGCCTTTGACGAGATCACGGTACTGAAGGCCTGACGAGGTCACCGTCGGTTTTTCTTCTTCTGCCAAAACCGGCGAGAGAAATGCTCCCAAGGATAATCCGAAGACTATACCAACCAGAATACCCCAGTTCACCACATGTTTGTACATGTTTACTTTTCCTCCCTCAATATTGAAACCACGAAATTTGTCCGTTTTACATTTCCAAACTTATTTCTCGGCGAACATGGCGATGCTGGCGGTATATCCATGAAGAAAATTTTTCCCGCCAACGGGCCCAATTTCCCCTGACGCAAAGAACCCGGCAATGGGAAGACCCTCAGCGCGCTTTTGCAGCGCGCGCACATCATGATGCGGTTCGGCAAAAAATTGTCGCCCTCGACCATTGCAGGTAAACAGAAGGGCCCCTTTGGGTGTTTTGTTGGGGAATTCGACTTGATCTTTGGCGAGCAACAGGTTCAATTCTTCACTCGCGGCCTTGGGATCCCGCAAATGAAATTGCACCGTCTGCCCCTCCTCCACCAGATCCGAAATGGCCACGCCCCCTGAACGCTGATCCCCACCGATAACACCTCGAATGAGGAAATCTCCTTGATCCAGTCGTTCGCGTTGTTCATCAAAGGCAATGCCGACCTGCAAGGATCTCGCGGCTTGCCGACCCCCATCGGCGCCTAATTTATCTAAGGTAGCTTGTAACCGTTGCAGGGCCGAGGCCCCTCCTAATTCGTAAATGATGTTGCGTTCCGCTTTCGTGACGACGTATCGTTCACCAATGGGTTTGCACCCTTGCGATACCAGAGTGCGAACGGACACCGGCCCCCAAAGCGCCACGCCAGTCATCCCCTCGGTCACAATAGTACCATTGTACACCATTCGATTTTCGCCTAAGTCAGATCCGCCGCTCGCCACCCCACCAATGGCGGGAGCTCCCGGGCAATATTGTTCGATTTCTGAAAACACGGATTCAATCGGAGTGGAAAACGGGTCGGCGAACAAGAGAAACGTAGGACGTTCCGTGGTTGAATTCAAGGCTGTGGGCCATCCCTCCATGGTGAACGGACTATCATCCTCGGAAAACGTCAGATGCATGGGAAGCATGCGAACATCTGGCAAACTCGCAGCCCATACGGTCACCACGGAATTTCCTTCGAATTCCTCAGTTGGACTAATCACCCCTTCGCTCATACACCCTAACATGACTTCCGGATCCAACGCGTCCCAGAGAAACCGCACTAACTCTTCGGCACGGTCCCCATAGTGGATCGAAAAAAAGACAAACACGAGATCAACCTTTTCTGAACCCAAGGCTTCTTTCACCGCCTTCGACAATACCGATGCGACCTTCTCAACTTCAGAATCTCGTGAAACAGCAACGTGAATTTTCATAACCCCTCTTCCATTATTTTCATAAAATGGAGTCTAGCAACGCGTGAAAGGCTTTGTCTATAAGGCAAAGACCAACTATGACAAACTGTGATGAAATTGTACGCCGAAAGTTGACAGGCTGGAAATTTCCGTACCTGGACCATCAATTCCGCAGGTAATTCACGAGAAAGGGGGAACAAGGATGCGTGGATTACGCACAGACGAAAAACGTGAGGGCCGTCTGCTGTAACCTTAGGGCTCGTGCAAGAATAACTTCCCCTGTTTGGGCGTCGATCCATCCCGTCTGGCGGCGTTGCTCGTCCTTTCCATACCGAGGAGTATGCGCAGTCCTCGCGCCTTGCCAGACAGGTGTCTCAGCACCCAAACAGGGAAAGTTATTCTTGCGCAAACCCTTAAAACCGTGTCGGTTCCGTATGGTGCTGGAGAATCCGCTGAATTTGATCATGCGATATGGCTTCAGCACGTCGTCCATCTCGCCCAACAACTGTCGTCGCCGTGATTAAGGCATTAATGATGGCTTCCTCTGTGGCCTCGACGGTTGCTGCAAAAATGGGGTTCAAATGGGTATCGGCCATATGCGTCATCAGAAAGGTTGGCGTGTCGGGATAATGCGGAATTTCGTTGGCAGTGGAAAAGGCCAGAATAAAATCGCCGCTCCCATGGTGGCTAGTCGCTCCTGTCCGAGCCAGTCCTAGGGCAGCACGTCTCGCCATTCGTTGAAGTTGACGAGAATCCACCGGCGCATCTGTCGCAATCACGATGATGATCGAACCTTGATCACCGAGCTGTTCACGTTTGGAAAGTCTTGCGATGTTCTCGTTTTCCAATAAGCCGGCCGATTCCATATCGTGTTCCTTCTCTTGCCACAGACGTCCTACGGGAACTCCTGCGATGGTAAGTTCATATCGCCGCCCGTGATTGGCATTGACCAGCACTCCGATCGTGTACCCCCCGTTTTCTTCGGAAAGACGACGCGAGGAAGTACCGATCCCTCCTTTGAATTGATACGCGATCATTCCGGTTCCCGCACCAACCGTTCCCTCCGTCACAGGTCCGCTGGTGGCTTCCTCCAAGGCTCGCACCACGTCATCTTCAGACACATGCCGCCCTCGGCTATCATTGAGGCGGCTGTCGTCGCATTCGGCCACCACGGGGGTCAGGGTATCATCGGTGATTCCGATCTCGGGATTGTGTTTGAACATCCAACTCATCACCCCATTTGCCACACGAGGCACGTTCAACGTATTCGTCAGGGCAATGGGATACTCGAGGAACCCAGATTCTGCCACCCATGCTAACCCCGTCATCTCTCCCGTCCCATTGAGCACGAAGGCTCCGGCTGGCGCCTTCTTATGCCACACATCATCGCGAGGAAGGATCACAGTCACTCCAGTGCGAACTGGGCCCTTTCCAGGAATGAGCGGACCGTTTCCGTTGATTAATGTGACATGGCCCACTTTGACCCCTGCCACATCAGTGATGGCATTCCAAGGACCCGGCAAATATCGACCGATGGTAATGCCCAAATCCCGCGCCCTGACGGATTTTGGATTGCCATCTCCAAGAGTTGAGCCTGTCAATACTTCATCTGATGCCAGCGTAACCAGACAGAGTGATACGGACAGTATTAAGATTGGAAGAATGAGC
>LXTH01000080.1 GCA_001643555.1 Nitrospirae bacterium SPGG5
GGTTGTTGGGACCAATGTCGATTGCTCATGTTGCCAAAGCTGATGTGGTGGAACAGTACCTTCGTGAAGGGTTCAAGGAAGATGTGCATGTTCGATATGCGTTGACCAAAAAGATCTCAGGACGTGACGGGGCGTTGACCCTCGTGCTGGGACAATCAATGTATCACTCAGGAAAATTTAGTACGCGATCCAAAGGACTGACACAGATTCAAGACAGTGGGGTGCTCAGTTTGAATCCTGAGGATGCGACTCGGATTGGTGTGGAGGAGGGAGCCAGCGTTCGTCTGTCGAATGGGAATGGAGATGTAACCGTTCCAGTAAAACTGGTTGATCGGATACCCACTGGCGTGGCATGGTTCCCGGAACATTTTGATCACGATCTTCGACCGCTCTTTAGTGTGACTGTTGATGAACGCAATCACGTGCCGTGCTGGAAAACAACACAAGTCCGTGTTGATCGGGTTCCTTAGCCTTCGCAATTCGTGAGCCCGATTTTTCGTTGGTTTAGCTGATACCTAAATAAATGACAAGCCTACTGAAGGAGATGATCTGTGAATGAAGTTGTCGTGAGATTGGCACTCACGGTGTCGCAAATTGCTGTGGTCATGGGCATCGTGTTGCTCACCGTTGCCGTGCTCACACTCATGGAGCGCAAGGTGCTGAGTTGGATGCAGGATCGGATGGGGCCAATGGAAGTGGGTCCCTATGGTATCCTCCAACCCGTTGCTGATGGATTGAAGTTGTTCTTTAAAGAAGACATTATTCCTGCTGGGGCCAACAAAATTATGTTTAGTATGGCTCCCATTTTAGTGTTGGTTCCGGCCCTCATTGGGTTCGCCGTGATTCCATTTGGGCCCTCCTGGGATGTCGAGATATTCGGTGTCCAATTTAAACCCTTTGTCATCAGTGATATTAACATTGGGGTGTTATACATCTTGGCCTTTGCCTCTATTGGCGCGTATGGAATTATTTTGGGTGGATGGTCCTCGAACAGCAAATACTCGCTGTTGGGTGGACTCCGGGCGGCAGCCCAGTTAATCAGTTATGAGTTAAACGTGGGATTGGCCATTGTTGGCGTGTTGTTGTTGTCTGGGAGCCTGAGCTTAGTCACGATTACGGAAAACCAACTTGGTGGGTTCTGGAATTGGTATGCGTTTACTTTTCCAGCCCCTCAGTTTATTGCGTTTGTTGTGTTTCTAATTGCTTCTATTGCTGAGACCAATCGAGTGCCGTTTGATCTTCCGGAAGCGGAAAGTGAGCTGGTGGCTGGATTCTTTACCGAATACAGCGGGATGCGGTTTGCGTTTTTTTTCTTGGCGGAATACGCCAATATGATTTTGGTGTCATGCGTGACGACGGTTCTCTTCTTTGGTGGATGGGACGCGCCGTTGCCGATTCTTCAAGCCCCTGGCGATTGGGCCTGGGTGACTGGGATCATGTGGTTTTCGCTGAAAGTGGCGTTCTTCCTCTTTTTATTTTTCTGGATTCGCGCCACCCTTCCACGGCTTCGGTATGACCAACTCATGCGGTTCGGATGGAAGGTGCTTCTGCCGATTGCCTTGGGCAATGTCGTGATCACGTCCATCCTGGCCTATATTTTCCATTAAGGACGAAGTTGAGGTTTTCATGAAAATCAAAAAGTGGTTCAGAACACTGATCTTTTACGAAATCCTGATAGGGATGAAGCAGACGATGAAGCACCTGCTGCATTACCGCCCCATTACCTTGGAATATCCGCATGTTAAAAAGTCCTTGCCGAGTAATTATCGAGGGATGTTGGCCCTTCTTCGGTACGATGATGACACGGAAAAATGTGTGGGTTGCGATTTGTGTGAGGCAGCCTGTCCGTCGCGGGTCATTCGAGTCGTGAGTGCCGAAGTGCCGGGTGAACCCACCAAGCGGTATGCCAAAGAATACTACATGGACATGACGCGATGTCTGTTTTGCGGAATGTGCGTCCAAGCCTGCCCGGTTGATGCCTTGGCCATGACCCAGGAATTCGAATGGGCTGTGTCTAACAAACGCGATTTGGAGTTAAATAAAGAGCAGTTGTTGGCTATTGGGGATCGTGCCTTCCCGGTCAAAGAAAAGCGCTTGGAATTTCAACATCCGAACGTTGCGTATTTCAACGTGTCATTCAAAGATATTCCCGAGAAAGAATTCTGATTAACACCATCTTGGTCTCCATTCCCAATGCGCCGGGCATTGGAGGGGAATTGAATGTGTAAGGACCTGAGAGAAAATAACTTGAACAATTTCGCGCCAAGATTTGGGTTAGATTTGGACGGAACGATTGAGAAAAACCCGAGGCATAGCACAGCTATGTTGAGGGTTTTTCGATTGAGGCCCGTTCAAAGATGGCCCGAAGATTGGATGCGAAATTGTTCAAGTTATTTTCTCTCAGGTCCTAAGTAGGGTAAGAGGACGATTTGTTAGGAACCCTGATCTTTTTCTACCTTGCCGGAGTGATTGTACTGACGGCGACGTTAGTGGTGGCGCTCCGAAATCCCATCTATAGTGCAATGTCCCTCCTCGTCATGTTTTTTCATGTCGCGGGCTTGTATGTCACGCTGCATGCCGAGTTTCTCGCAGCCATTCAAATCATTGTCTACGCCGGTGCCATTTTGGTGCTGTACCTCTTTGTCGTGATGCTGCTCAATGTCAAAGGTGAGGAAAAATATAATAAGCAGAGCGTCGTGGCGCTGTGTTTGGGGGGCGTGCTGTTGGTGGAATCCGTGGTGTTGGGAGTCAGCCGAGGTATCACCGTGGCGTCTCCACGCTCACCTTCTCAAGGCGAGCCGGGGCTACCTGTTGGGAATACGGAGTCCATTGGTGAGATCTTGTATTCCACCTATCTCTTTCCCTTCGAAATCGCCTCGCTGATTTTGTTGGTGGCGATGGTCGGCGCCGTGATCTTGACGAAAAAAGATATTTTTGAGTCGAAATCATCATGAGTGTTCCTATTGAATTTTACTTGGCGTTGAGCGGGCTGGTGTTTCTGATCGGCCTCGTCGGAGTTCTGGTCCGTCGTAATATCATCGTCATCCTTTTGTCGATTGAGCTCATGCTCAATGCCACCAATATCAACTTTGTGGCCTTCTCCGCCTATTTAGGCAATCTGGCTGGCCAAGTGTTTGTCTTTTTCGCGTTGACGGTGGCTGCCGCTGAAGTGGCCGTCGGATTAGCGATTATTATTGCGTTGTATCGACACCATGAGAGTATCAATGTCGATGATTTCAGCTTGTTGAAATGGTAGGTTGATGTTCTACGCGCTGATTCCACTTCTCCC
>LXTH01000115.1 GCA_001643555.1 Nitrospirae bacterium SPGG5
GTCGTGAATCAGATTTCTGTTCCTGATGACGACAAGGCCATGGCTCGAATGGCGCTCGATCGAATGATGGCCGTTAGCTAATTATCATGGACATCTCTCGTCGCATTTAAGGGTTCGCGCAACAATAACTTCCTATGCTTGGGTGTTGAGGCGCCTGTCTGGCAAGGCGCGAGGACTGCGCATATTCCTCGTATGGAAAGAACGAGCAACGCGGCCATACAGGATGGATCGGCGCCCAAGCATAGGAAGTTATTGTTGCGCGAACCCTAACATCCCGCCCTTTTTAGTATCCTGATTGTGTGAACCATGGACTATAAATCTACTCTCAATTTGCCCAAAACTGATTTCCCGATGAAGGGAAATTTGCCGCAACGCGAGCCGGAGTTTTTAGCGCGTTGGGCTGAGCAACAGCTCTATCAACGCATCCAGGATTCCCGTGCCGGGAAGCCATTGTATATTCTCCACGATGGACCTCCCTACGCCAATGGCCACATTCACATCGGCCATGCGCTGAATAAAATTCTCAAAGACATCATTGTGAAATCACGAACCATGGAAGGTTTTCACGTTCCGTATATTCCCGGGTGGGATTGTCATGGGTTGCCCATTGAGCATCAGGTAACCAAGCAGCTTGGCGCCAAGAAAAAAGATCTGACGGCCACGCAGATTCGACAGTTGTGCCGCGAGTACGCGGAAAAGTTTTATACTATCCAGCGTGAAGAATTTCAGCGGCTGGGCGTGTTTGGAAATTGGGCGCACCCCTATCTCACGATGAGCCGAGAGTATGAAGCGACAATTGTTCGCGAATTCGGAAAGTTCGTGGAGAAGGGGGGGGTGTACAAAGGCCTCAAACCGGTGTTGTGGTGCACGCAAGACCAAACCGCGTTGGCTGAGGCGGAGGTGGAATATGAAGACCACATCTCGCCATCGATCTACGTCAAATTTCCCTTTCAGGTCAATCCGCAAAAACGATTTGGCATTGCCGATCTTGTGGACGTTGAGAAGGTATCGATGGTCATTTGGACCACGACGCCATGGACCTTGCCAGCCAACCAAGCACTCGCACTGCATCCCGACATTGATTATGCCTTTGTACGAGTCGGTGATGAGGTTCTGGTGATTGCTGAAAAGTTGGTCGAGGATGTGGCCAAAGCCTGCGAGTTATCTGACCCCAACATTCTTGGTGTGAAAAAAGGGAAAGATGGATTCGAAGGGCTGGTGTGTGGCCGTCCATTAACCGAAGGCCTGTCCCCAATTCTCCTTGGAGACTTTGTCACCTTGGAGCAGGGCACGGGCTGTGTGCATATTGCCCCGGGCCATGGCATGGATGACTATCTTCTTACCTTGAAATATAACGCCAATGCCTCAAGCCATGTCCTTACGGACCCACTTCAAGTCGTCGTGCCGGTGGATGATCGTGGTTGTTTTACGAACGAGTTCGAAGCATTTGCCGGCCAACATGTGCTGAAGGCCAACCCAGAGATTGTGGAAAAGCTACAAAGCCTTGATGTGTTGTTGGGTCATGGAACACTCAATCATTCCTATCCACATTGTTGGCGTTGCAAAAAACCCGTGATTTTTCGCGCCACTCAACAATGGTTCGTGTCCATGGAAAAGGGACAATTACGGGAACGCGCGCTGAAGGAAATCGACAATGTGCAATGGATTCCAGCGCGGGGCCGCGAACGCATCTATGGCATGATCGCCAATCGCCCTGATTGGTGTTTGTCTCGTCAACGAATTTGGGGAACCCCCATCCCGGGCTTTACCTGCGGACAATGCTCGGCCACCTTAGCGAATCCAACGATCATTGCGCATATTGCGGACTTGGTGAGTGAGCACGGCGCGGATGTCTGGTTCGAGCGGTCGGCTGCGGAGCTTCTTCCAACGGGCACGGCTTGCTCAGAATGCGGGGGAAAAGAATTCAAAAAAGAACAAGATATTTTAGACGTCTGGTTTGAATCCGGTGTGAGTCATGCTGCGGTGGTCAAACCGCAAGGTGAAGGGTGGTGGCCTGCCGATTTATACCTCGAAGGCTCAGATCAACATCGCGGGTGGTTTCATAGCGCCTTGTTGTCTTCGGTGACGACGGATGGGTCTGCGCCATATCGCGCAGTGCTTACGCATGGTTTTGTGTTGGATGGGCAAGGTAAAAAAATGTCCAAGTCCGCGGGCAATGTGATGGCCCCACAGGACGTGATCAAACAAAACGGCGCAGAAATCCTTCGCCTGTGGGTGGCCGCCCAAGATTACCAAGAAGACCTGCGAATCTCCCCGCAAATCTTGAAGCAATTAATCGAGGGGTATCGAAAAATTCGAAACACCTGCCGGTATTTATTGAGCAACATTTATGATTACGATCCGTCCAATCCATCGCACCAAATTGAAATTGATCAATTGCCGGAATTAGATCGTTGGGCGTTGATGCGATTGAACAAACTCATTCACAACGTGCGGCAGGGGTATGACGAATTTGATTTTCGTCAAATCGTCCATGAACTGGATTATTTTTGTTCAGTGGATATGAGTGCGACGTATTTCGATATTTTGAAAGACCGGATGTACACCTTTCCGAAAAATTCTCCGCTGCGTCGCGGTTCGCAAATGGTGCTGTACACAATCGTGACAAGTTTAGCTCAACTCATGGCCCCGATCTTGAGTTTCACCGCCGAAGATGTCTGGGATGTGCTTCCGGGGAAGAACACGGAACAAGAAGCTAAGCCCAGCGTCCATTTAGAAACATTCCCCAACGTGGTGCCCATCAAAGACCAAGAAGCGTTAGAAGCCCAATGGAAAGAATTGTTGGCCATTCGCACCTTGGTGCTGAGTGCGCTGGAACAACAGCGTCGGGAAAAAGTGATTGGCTCATCCTTAGAAGCTCAAGTGGTCCTACATGCTTCCCCCGATCGCGCTCGCTTCTTGCAGCGGTATGAACAGGATCTGCCCACATTGTTTATTGTGTCACAAGTGACGGTGGAGGAAGTCGAAACGATTTCGGCCGATGGTCACTTGGCTGTGGATTCTTCCTTAGGCGTCAGTGTAAACGTCACCAAAGCCGATGGCGAGAAATGCGAGCGGTGCTGGAATTATCGCCCAACCGTTGGGGGTCACTCCGAACACCCGACATTGTGCGATCGTTGCGTTGAGGCTGTCTCGTGAATGATGGGTCGCGTCGGTATTTGTTGCTGGTGGGTGTGAGTTTGGTCCTGGTCGCGTTGGATCAAATTACCAAAATGTTTGTCATGCACACCATGCATTTGCATGAGTCCATTCCCGTCATCAAAGGATTTTTCAACCTCACCTACATTCGAAATCCCGGTGCCGCATTTGGCATTTTTGCAACCACGAACAGCGCCTTCCGATTAATCTTCTTCGTGGGCACATCGATTTTCGCGCTGGGTTTACTGGGAACGATTTTTTACCGACTCCACGCCGACGACGTATGGGGCCAGTTAACAGTCTCCAGCATTTTTGGCGGGGCGATCGGCAATCTCATCGATCGGCTACGATACGGCGAAGTCGTCGATTTTCTCGATTTTCACATCAGCGGCTATCACTGGCCCGCCTTCAACGTCGCCGATAGCGCCATCAGCGTCGGCGTCGTCTCCCTCCTAATCATTTTCGCCCTAGAGAAAAAGAAAGAGGCACCACCATCCGAAACCGTGCCACAAGAAAATCATCCGTGAATCGAAAATTAGTCTGTTCTAGTCAAGTCTAAGCCCATTTTTCTCTCCCTCTCTCTCTAATGTCTATACCCTGCGAATCATTTTCCCGCTATCATTAATCACTTGTCCTTGAATACTTAAGGGCACCTCTACAAACCGTCCTTTTCCGTGATGCCGGCGTCAGCTGCGTGCTCACATCCTCATGTATTCGCCCATACACTCCGGTTTTCCACGCGCGGCTTCCTTGCCCTCACAAAAAATGCCTGGTTTTTAGAGGTGCCCATGTTATGTAGATGTCATGTTCGCGCATGTTGTAGAGAGTTGGTGATCAATCTTCCAAGCTTCGGTTCTCTGTTCATAAAAGCAAGAGTTGGTCTGTTTTATGATCCAATGCTCACAAAAAGGCAATGCCTGTTTTCTTGTAACTCCAGGTTTTAGTTGTCGGCATCGATATAGGACTTAGGGGATGTAGAACCTAAATCAGGGATTTCTACAAAGGAACGTCCTTATGGTCTCTGGAATTTACAACTCGTTGTCCGGTTTGACTGCTGCTCAAACAAGAATCACGACGGCAGCTCATAACACGGCCAATGCCAATACCGATGGTTTTAAG
>LXTH01000026.1 GCA_001643555.1 Nitrospirae bacterium SPGG5
TGTTAGTCATTCATGAGTAGCATTGAGATATGGGTGAACGTTGCAGTAGTCCCATAACCGCGATTTTCTCTTTCTCACACACCCTCACATGACGCGTCTCACAAGCCGAACGTTCTTGGTGTTTGCCATCCTGCTTGCGAGTATCTTTCCGCTCAACTTTTTCCTTCCTACACAAGATCTTCCGGCTGGAACTCATGATCAATTGAGTGGCAAGCAAGGCGAAGTCCTTGTGGTTACGGTTCCAGTACAAGGTSAYCCTGRTCGGGTCGTCGGTCATCTCTTGAATCGGGAAATTGTGTTTTTYCCKGTTGGKGAGRGTGWGTATGCGGGGTTATTRGGGCTGGATATGCAAGAYAAGCCCGGCCRYCATAAATTGATGATYCAGGTGGAGTATCCYGATCGCAAGGAACGACATCGYRTTACGGTCCTGCTCATGAAAGAGGATTTYAGGGTTCAGCATTTGAAGYTGCCCAAGAAGATGGTTGATCTCGAYAGTAARACCTTGGCYCGAGTCAGAAAGGAATCAAAGCTTCTTCATCACGCRTTTGAAAGTGTCYTGCCGGAGCCGCTGTGGAAWAGTCMGTTTATCGAACCGGTTCAAGGACGAGTCTCAGGYAGGTTTGGCAGTCGWCGAGTSATTAACGGGCAACACAAAAGGCCACATAGCGGGGAAGACATCGCCGSGCCGAAAGGTACGCCWGTGGTGGCYATGAATACCGGYATGGTTCGCTTAACCATGGATCATTTYTTTACCGGGAAAGGMGTCATTCTCGATCAYGGYCTTGGTCTCTTCTCCATGTATTTCCATTTGTCTGCKGTCGATGTGACTCAAGGACAACTGGTWGAGAAAGGGCARCCCATTGGGAAAGTCGGCGCGACAGGCCGAGCCACCGGCCCGCACCTGCATTGGGGTGTTCGATTAAACGGTTCCCGCATCGACCCCTATTCACTCCTGAAAGTCTCCTTGGACAGCACGTCGTAACTCTTCTATTGTTCAGCTGCCCCAAAAAGAAAGTAATCCTGTGAAACGCGTCTGTGTCTTTTGTGGGTCGAGCAACGGTCTCAAACCCCGGTATCAAGAAGTAGCCCAGGCGTTGGGAGAAGAACTGGTCCGCCGTAACATGGGATTGGTCTATGGTGGGGCAAACATCGGATTGATGACTGTGTTGGCAGAAACGGTGTTAGCGGGGGGTGGTGACGTGCAAGGAATCATTCCTGACTTTATGGTGGAACATGGGTTTGCCCGTCAGGATCTATCCGAGCTACACGTCGTGGGATCGATGCATGAACGCAAGGCCCTCATGGCTGATTTATCGGATGCGTTTATAGCGTTACCTGGCGGGTTTGGCACCCTGGAAGAGTTTTGCGAAATGATTACCCTGCGGCAACTCCGCATTCACCAGAAACCCTGTGGGTTGTTAAATGTGGACGGGTTTTTCGATGGCCTGTTGACGTTTATTGACCATCAAGTACAAGAAGGATTTGTGACTCCCGAAAACCGAAGCCTTATCCTTACCTCCGATAATCCAGCCGGACTTCTAGATCTTCTTAAAAAGGGCGAACGCCAGAAAGCGTGATTCGTGAAGCGTCATGCGTAAGAGGTAAAAGCTCGGCTTTCTTTACGGATCACCCATTACTTCCCTTTCGTCACGTATTAAGGTTGCGCGTGCAACCCGGTGGGTGAGGTTGTTAATAGGCTGGCGGTCTCGAAATCGGTCTGCTAGTCAATAGTTCTACTACCCGAAAATTATCAAAAGCGAACACGCCATCGCCGGTGGTGGCAAGGCCAATATACCCGGTTCCTAAGCTTTGATCTGAAAGGGAAAGAATTATGTGATTATCGAAGAAGATTTCGATCAACTCTTTGCTCATAATTGTGTTACGTTGGATTCTGAGAAAGTGCCATAACGTTTGTTGAGGAACCACGACGTGCTCATCGATAAGGGTCGGTTGTCCCTCGAGAACTCGAAAGGCTTTCACCGTGTTTGTGAATGGATAGATCAAGACCGCATAAAAGTTTCGAACATCTTGAGCCCCAAAAACTAACCCTGCGCCAGAATTCTGAGTCCCAAGCTTCGATAAAATTCTTACAGAGAAATCTCCGTATTCCATGCGGATATTTTCAGAGATCAAAAGTTGAAAACAGGGAGAATGTGAACAACGGGCCGACTGGGGGAGGGCATGAGTTCGGCTTGGAGCATTCTCATGTATGACAATTTCCCAGGACCCAGGTGGGGCATCTCCCAAAGTTTTCGAAGCAAACCCAGGAGGGAATATAGCAGGTTCATGTTTTTCAAACGTCCATTCCWTGAATAGCGGAGGAGTGTGTTTCAAGACTGSTCGAGGGAGTTCCTTRAGCTCACCATTTTCCTCTGCAGAGGCACTTGAGTTCATTCCGATAAAGATTGCGGGAAYWAGGGYCGTTATGAACAAGAAGGTGCTGAACCTCRAATACGTAAAAAATCGAGAAGCCGAGRATCGATGAGAAAACCGTGTRCAAYCAGAAGCAGGGGAAAGAAAACATTGCATAAAAGACTCCATMAMATTAAACCTTTCAAAATATTCTTGTTWGGATGATACGAAGAAAAGAGCAGYCCCTGCAAGGTGGACACGAGGTGTTTRGAGGTCGTGAYCAAYAGCCAGATGATGCGTCCAGATAGCAAATRCGTTAGRAAAAACCARCAGATTTTAATTGCCTCAGTGCATGACCTTTGATAACCTACTACTGTAAACCTCTGGTTACCGGATGTATTATCGACTGCGGCCTTCGTTAAACTGAACGGGAGAGTTAAGAAACTCCTAAGAGGAAAATCCTATGCAGATGTATCGCCACACTGGGATGCTGCTGTTGTTGCTCACAATAGCTATCAGTCCGACCTTGGCCGCATCAGCCGGGCCGGATGCCATGCCCTCTTTCAATGTCGAAAGTCTCCTGGATGACGAATCCGTGGTGACGATTTCGCTCAACGAAGTTGTCCTCCAAGCACTGAAACACAATTTGGATATCATTGTGAGCAAACAGACTCGTGACGTTCGGGTGACAGATATATTGTTCGAACAAGCCAAGTTTGATCCCACGGTAGAGATATCCGCTCGGTATGATCGATCGGTTGTGCCATTAAACCGGCCAGTGTTCGGATTCGGGGGAGTCACCCAAGGTGGGGATCCGGATAATTTCGATCAAAATGATACGAAGGTAAGTCTTGGCGTCACGCAGAAACTGTACTCCGGCGGCACCTATGATATGACCCTGGATACCAATCGTAACTCCGTCGCGGGCTCGACCTCGTTTTTATTYAAYCCCAGTTACACCGSCAAYTTCCTGGTCAATTTCACRCAGCCGTTGCTTCGCGACTACGGAGTGAAGGTGAATCAAGCCGCCATTCACATCGCGCAAAATGCCGTGCAAGTCGAGCATTACACGTTTGTGAATCAAGTGCTGGATGTCATTGTTCAAGTCGAAGAATCCTATTGGGAGTTGGTGTTTGCGCGAGAAAACGAAGAAGTCTTTCGAGCAGCGTTGACTGCGGCAAAAGAAGTGTTAGCCAGCAATCGGGCCAAAGTTGAAGCGGGGGTCATGGCTGAAGTCGAAGTGTTGCAGGCACAAGTTGGAGTGGCTAATCGGGTCGAACAAATCCTCGTGGCCCAAAAAACAGTGCGCGATCAAGAAGACCAAATTAGGCAACTCATCAGTCCAACCGAAAAGGAATTGCGAAAAACCCTAGTCATGATTCCCTTGGATCGTCCGGTTCAAGAGTATGATTCCACCACGGTGAACAGTGCCGTGGATGCCGCGTTGCAGCATCGGCCCGAAGTGCTTCAAGCTCAAACCAACATTGAATCAAGTGATCTCAACACTAAATTAGCCAAAAACAAATTGCTGCCGCGTTTAGAATTTCAAGGAAGGGTGGGACTCAGGGGCCTAGGCAAAGACGCCAGCGATACGTTAGAGCGAACGACGAGCACGGACTTTTACAATGTGGGCGCGGGGGTGGTATTAAGCTATCCGTTAGGCAATCGGTCCGCCAAAAGTCAGTACCGCCGCAGACAGCTTGAAACCACGCAGGCAAAAAACACATTACAAAACGTTCGCCGTCAAGTCATCGTGGATACCAAGGAAGCCGTTCGTCGTGTGCAAACCGACTTCAAACGAATGGCCACCACCCGAATCGCCCGCAAACTCGCCAACCGCCAACGAGCCGCCGAACAAGAACGCCT
>LXTH01000150.1 GCA_001643555.1 Nitrospirae bacterium SPGG5
CATTTTAACCGACTAGTGGATCGATCCACCAGACCGAGCAGCACGGTATATCGGGCGCCGTTGTAATAGGAGGTATCGTAGTGCCAGCCAATATGATCGCCCGCTTCGGTATAAAAATACAGGGCGCAGGCATGGGGATCATCGTCGGGACAGATTTGTAATGGCTCTCCTGAGATTCGGCTTAACCACTCGATGAACGCTGGAGAGCGGTAGAACGCTAAAATGGATGGTGCTGATTGGCGTAGCAGATAATGACTGACACTGCCCCCCTTTTTATGAGTCGGGACGTAGTTGCGGTTGAGCCGGGGGCGGACAGTTTCGACTTCGGTCATGAATTGGTCGATGACCTCTTGCGGCAAGAACTGATCAATTGAAAAAAACTCACCTTGGTCAAGGTAGGTCTTGACTATCGATTCATCGGGATACCGAGCAATGGCATTGTTCAATTCCTGTGAAACGCTGTCCAGAACCCCTTCTTGCATGATCCCCCTTCTTGCCCTTTGGCTTGAGCAACAAACTGTTTGTGCGTGGTGTATTCGCCGATCGAACCTATACGATGCGAAACCCCATCACACCACATTTAGGGCCAACCCTTGACCAAGGGAGAAGCCCCTGATTACTCTGCCATTTTGACAAGTCACGACTAAACAGGCAAATCCTTTTCAGGGAATGTTGAAAAAAGCCGCCAGCGGCGTTCTCGCCCTTTTGCCGTGCTCACGTACTATGAGTACGCTCCGCGCGTCAAAAGGGCTGCGGCCTTGCTGGATAGACCCTTCGGAAAGACTCAGGGCATGCTTTTTTGAACATTCCCTCCCACTGATGCAAGCAGGCTTACCTGGAGCATCTATGGGTCATGAACCTGAAATATTCAACAGACCCAACTTCCCCTGTCCGAATCCTGATGGAAGCTGTCAGAGGGAAGTAACCCTACGGCCTCTCACTTAAACGGTGATCTATGGAGTGGGATCAAGAATCCCGGTGTGTGTGTCCGAGTTGCGGTTTCGTTGGTCTGCCTCAACGCGGGTTATTCCGGAACGTTGTGTTCAGAATGAAGTCTTTCCGAAATACTTTATCCGGTCATTCCTTAACAAATCGTCAGTGTCCCACCTGCAACAAGTCTCAACTGATTCCGTTAAAATCACCCTTTGGAAAAACCCTCGATTTACTCTTTGGCGAATCTCCCGGGAGTAGTCGTTCTTCCTCCTGACTCCCGGGAATGTTGAAAAAGGGCGTCAGCGGCGTTCTCGGCTCTTTGTCGTGCTCACGTACTCACCCGTACGCTCCGCGCGCCAAAGCGCCTGCGGCCTTGCTGAGCGCACCTTTTTGAACATCCCCTACGGCTCTTGGAGGTTTATGAGATAAATCACATGCGGACGGCATAATGGAAATTTTTCAATTATTTAACAGGCCCTGAATAGTCCGGACGACCCGGGTTGGGCTGAGAAATTCAGAGGCAGACGTTGATTGTTCTTGATGAGAAAGTGACGGGTTGGTTTGGGGAGCCCCTTAGGTTTGGTGACGGTGAGGAACGTAAAACTCATGTCCTCCGATCGTCGCCACTTTCTGTCCTACTTGGGCCCATCGGGGAGTTCGAGCGATACGAGGATTATAAAACAGCACGGCTCCATCAACCACCTTTCGTCCATCCTGTACCAGTCGCCAAGCCAGGAGGCTATCCTTCATTCGCCGTTTGTTGAAATTGGCGAGAACTTGGTGCGGCTGTTGGCGATTCCAAGGTTGGAATTGTTTACGTTTCAGGACGGTGCCTTTGACTGTTCCATCGCTTTGATATTTCATGGCCATTCGATTTCGAATAACTGCTGCTACAGCCATTTTTCCTGCAAAACTTTCCCCTCGGGCTTCCAGATAAATGGTCAGAGCCGCGAGATCTTCCGGTGAGGGATAGGGCTGTCGTACATCTTCTTTTCCCACAAGGGTGGCTAGCGAGGGCCGAGGGTTTGCATCAGCCAAGAGCCCCCTGGCTTTGAACCCCGGAGCTACAGTGGAAGGTGCAACGCTAAGAATTAATACTCCAAGGGTGGCGCTGGCTATGATCGTTTTAGTTTGGCGTATGATTATAGACGTATTCATTTGAGGTGTTCCCACTATATAGATGTATTCTTGTCGTTGTCACTCCCCGTTGTAAAAACTTCCAGTAGTACGCCAAGGTATTCCATTCAAGCCTTGATATCTAGGTATATAGCAATGGTTGTGCCAACCGTGTTGGTTAAGGCTTTGAGGTGCCCGAACCTTTTGTTTTCACGCAAGATTTCCCAATTTACCATCTTGATGATGGAAGGGACTCGTATCCAAGGCCAGACTCAAAAATGGAAAATTTYCTGACAGGSAGGGGCATGATCTGACAGGYAATCCNTTGATTCKTTCAAAAAAATCAAWGACTTTKGAYGTAAARCGRWGGTTGATAAAAWTCTCGACAYCTCTTMWRGAAGKTTGCAGRGTCTKTCCGAKTCWYCAKAARNATYKTGGAGNAGTTTGKCTGKGTTTGGKGTACTTTCTTGTMATTGCGAGATGGTAATCTAGTGTAAAATATYCYGACATGTTGCWTYGCTCACGGAAGGAGGACCGATGAATAGTTTCAAACATACAAAKTACTTTTTGGTTGGGRCAGTGTTTTTCTGGTTKATGCTGAGCTKGTTTKTCYTTGAAGGAGGCRTGTCTCTGGCTGCGRGTGTTCAGGGGSGAGCCAATAAYCATTTGCATCGGGCAAAGATCTATTTGGCTGCTGGWGATTACCGAAGGGCAGTTGAAGCCTGTCAACGCAATGTTGAKGAAAYTCCGTCCGTGGAAAGTTACGTYTACCTCATTTATGTGTACCATGCGATTGATGGATACCAGGAGTGGCTTGCCCARCAGGATAAATGGGGCGAKGTGGGACGGTTAGCGCAGTCGATGGTGAATCGTGGGGCGATGGAGTTAGTCGATCCCCCGAGTACGCTATCTCGGATGGCCAAAGAAATCTTGCATGAAGGCCTGCGGGTACAGTTTGATATTGTCGCCGGCATGGCGAATCGACTGGATAAAGCCCGAGTGGATGAATTGTGGCTGGAGCGAAAGGCTTGGGAAGAAGCGCGTCCCGAATCTTGGTGGGCCGGTGTTCCTGAGTCCTGGAATTGGTAAAAAGCCTCTAGCGAATATGAAACGGRGGGGTAAACACTTCCTGYAAATTRATRATSCYTTTCCCGGGTCGCAGTTTAATGGGGTKGGTGAAATTGACTTTTTCACATGATCCCGAGGYGTTGCGTCGKGATTGAGGATAAAAGACCAGGGAGAGGTCATCGTCGTCYACCACATACACTGTTTGGCCTGGTGGCCCAATGAGCGCGGTGGGCAGCATTCCCTYCCCTTCTTGAATCTGTGAGTATTGGAAATGCGGTTCACCCGCACATTYCTGTGAYAAGTAATASGCCTCGACTCCTTCAGGACCTTTGRGACGGTCTTTCGTCACTCTCAGGGCCACGAGATGTCCCTCGATGGTAAAGGCAACCCATAAGGGRCTGGCCTTRTCATTGAAYATTCCCAAGACATTTCCCACCTTCGTATCRTTGGAATCGAAAACCGATAACTGGGTTCTCGGGWATAASGTTTGGGCGTGACTCAGGYTTCCTGAACTCAGAATGAGGCAGGATCCSACGAACACACTTTTCAACCAAAAAGACATATTTCGTTGSATARAAGGCACCTRTMTTTTTACTCCAYANNNTAKTATAAASGCTCAATTCAGCAGTCARCAAGCCYATCCCCTTTAATTATCTCGGCAATTGTGGGGAGACTTGAGGCTAACATTCGATGAGGCTGGCGATCTTTTGGAAACAAGGTTTGGGCGACGAAACATTTCAATGGATTAGGGAGTGTTGTTGTTCGTTGATTGAGTTGGGCGTGAAGTTGACACTCTGTGAAGGGGACGGTACGATGCCGACTAGGATTTCCCGCCAATCGTTTCAAAGACAATGTAAGGAGGATGCTGTGTCGGATACTGTTGCGCAAGCTACTGATGGAGGCTGGGAGAGTGAAGTCCTCAAATCTTCTGACCTGGTGATGGTTGATTTTTGGGCAGTCTGGTGTGGTCCGTGCCAGATGGTTGCTCCCGTGGTGGAGGAGCTTGCGAAGGAATATGAGGGCAAGTTGAAAGTCATGAAACTCAATACGGATGAAGCCCCAGAAGT
>LXTH01000034.1 GCA_001643555.1 Nitrospirae bacterium SPGG5
GGTCCGGGCACAGTTCGATTGGGTCCAGCGCTCTCGGAATTGGCTCAGAAGTTAGCGCGGACTACTTGGATTATGCCCTGCAATTGTCCGTCCAACACGAGGAAATCTTGGTGAAGTCCGTCCGGAAGTCTCGCGCCTCCCGACTCGGGAAAACCCAATAACAATTCGATTTTTCGCCCCTGTCCGCTGCCCTCGCGACAGAAATCCAGCTTCACCGGGAGCGGTGAAGTAGGGGAGTTGAGGGGGATTTTGTAACGACCATCGGTGTTGGTAGTTACGTCGTTCTGGGCGGCGATGCTTTGCTGATCGTCCCGGCTCAACTTGGTTCGATTGAAATCTATCCTCACCTAGCGACATTCCTCCGGAATGCACCAAGAGATCAAATCAGAATCCTTTGGAAAGTCGTAGCCGATGCGGTACATGAGAATCTGAGCCGAACACCCAGATGGCTTAGCACGGCCGGATTGGGTGTATCTTGGCTCCACCTTCGTCTCGACACCCGCCCTAAATACTATAGTTTCTCGCCCTATAAGACCGCTGTTTGACTCGGCAAGGCAGTGCTGCCCGAATGGTGTCAAGTCTGAAAACGAACCTTACAAAACCAACAGAAAAAGCGTGGCACGGATATTGGAAGGTATCACCAAGAGAACCTGTTGTCTCAGGAAGGAGTGTCTCTGCATGGCCAAAAATTTATCGAGTCTCATCCAGCGCAATCTGCAGGGTAAGACGATTTTGTTAACGGGTGGGACAGGGTCATTTGGTCAACGGTTGACCAAGATCTTGGTCGAGCACTTCTCGTTTAAAGCCCTGAGGATCTTTAGCCGCGACGAGTTGAAACAGCACGAAATGGCTCGCCAGTTCACTGATGATCGGATTCGGTTCTTTATTGGCGATGTGCGGGATGCGAGTCGAGTGGAACGAGCGGTGCAGGGGGCAAACGTGATTATTCACGCAGCCGCGATGAAACAAGTCCCGATCTGCGAATACAATCCGTTTGAAGCGGTGCGGACGAACGTGCTCGGCGCCCAAAATCTCATTGATGCGGCGATTGATCAACATGTGCAACAAATTTTGGCCCTGAGTACGGATAAAGCGGTGAATCCGATTAACCTCTATGGCGCCACAAAGCTCTGCGCCGAACGTATTTTTATTCAGGGGAATAGTTATGCTGGTACGCGGCCCACCCGGATGAGCTGTGTCCGTTATGGGAATGTGCTGGGAAGCCGTGGCAGTGTGGTGCCAATCTTCGAGTCTCAACGGAGCCAAGGCAACGTTACGGTAACGGATAAGCGGATGACGCGGTTCTGGCTGACATTGGATCAAGCGGCCTGGTTTGTGTTGCGCTCCCTCACACTTGCCCGTGGTGGAGAAATCTTCGTGCCCAAAATCCCTAGTATTAAGATTTTGGATTTGGTTGAGGCGATGGCGCCGGATTGTTCCATCCAATATATAGGGCTTCGGCCGGGAGAAAAGCTTCACGAAGTCCTGTTGACTGAAGATGAGAGTCGGCATGCGATGGAATATGACGATTTGTTTACGATTCTTCCTGAATATCAATCGTGGCAGGGGCGGGCACGCGAAGGGACTGCGGGAAGACGCCGATCCCTTCCCGAAGGTTTCCGGTACAGCAGTGACAATAACACCCACTGGCTGTCCGTTCCCGAACTAAGAAATCTCTTAGTGCAAAATGGGTTTAGTGCCGGAACCTCAACGATCAAAAAGTCTCGCGGGTTGGTGGTGTATTCAGAAATCTAACGGAACGGTTGAATAATTCAAAATTCTCAATTGCTCGTGCTATCTAATTCACTTAATGAATTTTTAATAGGGAGAGGGGCTGTTCAAAAAGGCCCGTCCAGCAAGGCCGCAGGGACTTTGGCGCGCGGAGCGTACTCACAGTACGTGAGCACGACAAAGGACCGAGAACGCCGCTGGAGGCCTTTTGGAACATCCTTTTACGCATAGCCGTGATCCCGAAACCAACGCACGGCCTTTTCCAACGCCACCTCCACCGGAGACTGCGGCAAGCCCAGCTCTCGAATCGCTTTCGAACAATCATAATGCATCAGGTACTTCGCCATCCGCACGCCTTCAAGCGGAATTCGCGGGGTTTGATGCGTGATGTAATCCGAAATCCATGTATTGACATGCGCCAACGGCAATACAAGCCCATGTGGCAACTTCAGCTTCGGAGCCTTGACCCCGGTCAACCCACTCAGAATCTCAAACACCTCTTTCAACATCAGATTGCGACAACCTAAAATATACCGCTCACCAACCCGTCCCCGTTCCATGGCTTGCACAAGACCCGCAGCCACATCCTCGACGTCAATCACGTTCATGCCGGTTTCAATATACGCAGCCATCCGACCTTTCATAAAATCAACCAGGATTTGACCGGTCGGCGTCGGCTTCACATCACACACCCCCACCGGAGCCGAAGGATTCACAATCACAACAGACAGCCCCGCCTTCGCCATTTTCATGACTTCTTGTTCAGCCAAAAACTTCGACCGTCTATAATCCCCAGCCATTTGCTCAAGAGTAATCGCCGTTTCTTCCGTGCCAACTCCCCCACCTTCCGGCAACCCTATGGCCCCAATCGTACTCGTATAGACAATGCGCTCGATCCCGACATCTTGGGCCGCTTCCAATAACGCCTTCGTCCCATCCACATTCACCCTGTAAAACACCGAGGGATCACGAGCCCACAGCGCATAATGCGCCGCCACATGGAACAACCGTTGGCAGCCAGTCAAAGCCGATCGTAGCGACGCTGCATCGCATAAATCCCCAGGCATGGTTTCTATCGACAGACCATCAAGTGCCCGAAGATCTGTCCCAGGCCGGACCAGGGTGCGCACTTCGATCCCCGCGGCAAGCAACGCACGAGCTACCGCCGACCCAATAAATCCTGTCGCACCTGTTACTAAGGCCTTCATAGGTCAGACTGTATAAAAATGTGAGCAGGAAGAAAAGGGGGGATACGATTTTCCGGGTCCGCTTGGTACAAAACAGGAACCCAAAGCCGTGGAGTGATGCCGAGGCCTTTTCAGTTATACAAATTCAAGAAGGCTGAATCGAGAAGTGGGGTAGGAATTGTTTGATCGCAGGTCTTAGAGAAAACTATACATTTTTCACTCACACCCTCATGGCTTCCACCTGCGCCTGAATGGTCTCCCGACTTTCCAATAAAAGATTCATATCGTCTTCCAGGATACCAAGATCCTGTACAACAGGGAGCACCCGAAGGGCATCATCTTCAATGGTCTCTAAACCCAGAAAGCGCGAAGCCAAATGTTTGGCAAGACAGGTGATGACGGCTCCCTTTGTGGGTGATGTTGCGAGATGGTACGCATGATCTTCATGAAGGTTAATCGCTTCCTTGACAGGGCCTGGGAGGTCCCACGCCTCTCCCAGGTGCCAACCTACTTCAATATACGCTTCTTTCATCAAGGTGATCATAGCTTTCCATGGGAGCGGAGGATCAGAAATCTTTCGAAATTGATTCACCGTATGAACAACAAACGGCTTGCCGATCACATGCAATAACCCACAGAGAAAAGCCATATCCTGATCTTGCCCAATTTTGCTCGCAATGGCCTTCCCATAGAATCCTGTAGCCAGAGAGTGGGTCCATAAGCCTCTCACTTCACTTTCGTAAGCCGCCACGTTAAACACCCCCGATTGCACAGACAAGGAAAACGCGGTTCCCGCCACGTTGTTTAATCCAAGCCATGCAATGGCCTGCTGTAAGGATTCAATGTGTTTTTGAGGCCCTAAGGCCGCCGAATTGGCGATCTGAAAAATTCTGGACGCTAAGACAGGGTCTTGTTGAATAAGAGCGCTGAGTTGAGCCGCATTCGCGTCAGAATCCGCGGTGAGTGAAAGCACTTGACTAGCCACCTGGGGGAGCGGCGGAAGATCAAACTCTTTTTTCTCCAGTTTCTCCAAAATAGGAAGCAAAAGTTCTTCCAACGATTCGTAAAGATCACCAGTGCAGGATTCCATCGTTGTATCTGGAAGATACCGAGAAAAGAAAAAGCTTTTCTGGGCTTCCCGAACTGGCCTCTCTAGCTAAATACCACCAATAGGATTGATCGTTTATGGCCTGGGGTCAACAAAGTTTGTCTTCGATGGCCTAATGTAAAAATCGGAAATATGGGGAGTTTCATTGATAAGGACATGGCCACTATCAGCAGGATAACTGTCATTATTAAA
>LXTH01000132.1 GCA_001643555.1 Nitrospirae bacterium SPGG5
CGTGACCGGCGCACTCGTGGCGCTGAACAAGGGAGGTGAGTAGGGGCGAGGCATGCCTCGCCCTTAATCGAGAACGGCGACGGATTTCACGCGCGCAAACACCGATGCCCCGGCGTTCAGCTCCAGTTGCGCACGGGATTTTCGGGTGATCCGCGAAAGGAGCAGGTCCTGTGCGTCGGGATTTGTACTCAAGCGGACGAGGCAGTCGGATGGTGACAGTTCGACGATGTCGCGGATGGTCAGCGGCAGTTCGTTTACGATGCTGCTCGCCGTCTGCGGTTCCAGGCCGATGCTCACGTCGCGGGCGTTGATCTGCACCTTGATGGCCGTTCCGGGTTCCTCGGGACGTTCGTGAATCGTGAGATTCCCCAGGGAGGTGGAAATGGTGGTGAGGTGATACTGATCGTCGTGTTCACGAATCACACCTTCCAGGACGACAGCGGGTTCTTCGTCGCGCCACGCGGAGAAGTCGGGTCGTGCGAGCACACGTGATGTAGGTCCGGCATCCGCAACCCGTCCCTGTTGAATCCACACGACGGTTTCGGCCAAGCGCGCAACTTCGGTGAGCGAATGGCTGACGTATACGACGGGCACGGCCAACTTGCGCAACACGTGTTCCAGATGTTTGAGCACCTCGCGTCGCGCGGGTTCGTCCAGCGACGACACCGGTTCGTCGAGAAGCAACAGGCGCGGTGAGGTCAGCAGTGCGCGCCCGAGCGCTACGCGTTGGCGTTCCCCTCCCGACAATTCGACAACACTCCGCGGGAGGAGCGCCGACAACGCCAGCCACTCCAAAACATCATCCCACGCCACCGTCCGCTCCTCTGTTGGTACACGGCGTTCGGCGTAGCGCAGGTTTCCTTCGACCGTGAGGTGTGGGAAGAGATCGTTTTCCTGAGACACATATCCGACCGGACGATCGTGTGCAGGCACGAAGCGAGACGTGCTGTCGTCCTGCCAAACGTCGCCATCGAACCGAACGACACCGGTGTCTGCGCGGTGGAGTCCGGCCAGGCATCGCAATATCGTCGTCTTCCCGCTTCCGGACGCGCCGAAGAGTCCGACGACGCCCCCGCCCCCATCGGAAGACTCGAACTCCACGTCCAGCTCGAAATCGCCGAGTCGCGTGCGGAGTTTTGCGGTGAACATGCTCATAGCCGCGGCGCCTCGAATCGGCGGTTTAGTGAATACACGGCGATGAGGACGGCGAAGCTGAAAACTGCGCGGCCAAAAACACCACCAGTGAGCATGGCAATATCTCCTGCGGAAAGAGCCGGCATAGTCCAGCGATCCCCGCCAGGTAAGTCAACRWCARWATCAAACCGCGCAGCGGCTCAATCGACGCGATCTGCACGTTGGCGACCGGCTGCTGTCCAGCCGGAGCAGTGAGCAGTGTCACCACCTCACCGAGATCCGATAGCGCCGCAGGCAACGATACATCCAACGCTGCCGACCCACTGCGAAACTCGCTCAGCAAGTAGGCGACTGCGCGATTCCGATCGGCCGGCATCTCCTGCAACGCAGCCCGCAAAACCACGGCCGCAGATGCGAGATCGGTAGGCGACTGGGTCGGCTGCATCGCTCGCAGCAACTCAAGGATTGCCCCGTGGTCCGACGAGGGCGGCACAACCAGTCCCCGCGCCGGTCGCGCTGCAGTCACTACGCCCACCGTGTCGCCCGGCCCAAGCGACTGGACGATCCTCACCGCCTGGTCGATGGTGTTATCCAAGGCAGTTGAGCCGTCGGAAATTACCGCGCTCGACGCCAAGCCGTTGTCAATGACGAGAAAGACAGCCCGTGATCCGCCCAGATGGAGCGCCTTCGGAGCATCCAGGAGCGGGCGGGCCAGGGCTACCCCCWGCMGCGCCAGCATCTGCGCCTCTTTCGGATGAGCGCCCGAGCGGACCAGGTTGCTGATGGTGCCTTTCCGAATGGAGTTGGTTGATGCCCGCTAGTCCGTTCCCCGTCTTTAAGGTATGCGGCGGGACCTTTCAGAAAGGAGTGTGTTTATGAGCACGAGGGGTTTGGCTCTTGCCCTGATCATGGTTGTGACTGGCCCCACATTATTGGTCAGCCCTGTTTTGGCGAAGTATACAGTAGAAGAAGTACAGGATGGGGGAACCATTCGGGGTGTTGCCAAGTGGAAGGGCGCTATTCCCAAAATCCCCCCCCTTAAAGTATTCGCGGATATGAAATTTTGTGGAAAAACGGTCCCTTCCCCTGTGCTTCAGATCGATAAGCACAAAAGGGTTCGATTTGTCCTGGTCTATCTTGAAAAGATCGATCATGGAAAACCTCCAGAGAGCCTAGAAGTGCTTCATATGGGCAAGACTCCAAATAGATCGGAAAGCACTCTGTGTAATTTTGAAGAACACGTTTTCCCATATGAGCACAAAGCCGTCATGGGCTTTATCAATTACGAAAATATCATCCATATCCCACACGCCTTTGCCAAGAAGGGTGGGACACTGTTTGATATCGCTCTTCCCAGCCCTAATCAGATGGTGAAGCATCATGAATCCAGGGTGCATGGTGTTGGATTGAGGGTTCAGTGTGAGGTTCATGTCCACATGAATGCCTGGCTCGCAGGGTTCACTCACCCTTATTTTGCCATGACGGACCGAAAAGGAAAATTTGAAATCGATAACGTTCCGGCGGGAAAATATACCATTGTCGCTTGGCATGAAGGATATAATATTATTAAATTCGATGAACAAAACCGACCCCATTATGATGAGCCCCATATTATTAAGAAAGAGATCGAGGTAAAACCCGGTCGGACCGTTGGGGTGCACTTTATGTTTCCGGTTAGAGACGTCAAGGTGGATTGGAAGATTGCGGGCCAATAAGAACTAGAACTAGAAAAAGCTAGAAAAAGAGGTCAAACCTATTTATTCATTAATTGGGACTAGAAAATTAAAAGGCCTTTTCGGCTGGACAGAAAAGTACCAAAGAAGTCACGCCCGGCCCAGTCGGTTGGAAGCGCAAGCCAGTGCGGTTCCCGTGAGTCTGCATGGTATTGTCAACTTMACGAAAATTCGACCCTGAACAGACAATTCGCCTGGACATAATCTGTTGATTTGTCAGGGATCAGGATCGGAGTTTCACGCGTCGCAGGAGCCAAATTTGGCTTAAGTTGACAAAACCCCGAAAAGTCATAAATTAAAATCAGTCACCTCGCTGAGTTAGGGAGAAATCGCCAAACTCTTGGCTGCTATTTTGTCCCGGATTACGGGATAGAAATCTTCTCCATTGGACACTACGAACCTGCAATAATTTGAAAGTACTTATGACACCGCCTACCGTTCAGGACCATGACGACTTGGAGGAACTTTTACTGCTTATTATTGAAGAACTGCGCAAGAGCGACTTGGTCATTCCCCCCCTGCCTCATGTCGCGGGCCAAATGTTCCTACTGTTAAACGATCCGAATGCGAATGCCGATAGCCTAGGAAAACTCCTTCAACAAGACCAGTCCCTCGCCTCTCAAGTCATGCGGATTGCGAATTCCCCGGCCTATCTTCCACGGGAACCCATTGAGTCGTTACAGCAAGCCATTGCCTGGGTGGGATTAAACTTGGTGGCCAGCACGGTGTTGTCCGTGTCCACGCAGTCGGGGGTGTTCAATGTGAAAGGGTACGAAACTGAAGTGAAAGGATTGTGGCAACATTCCCTCGCCGTGGGATTATATGGCAAAGCGATTGCTGGTCAAATGGGCCTCAGTGCGGAAAATGCTTTTCTCTGTGGCTTATTGCATGCCCTGGGCAAACCGTTTGTGGTCCATACCGTGAATAATTATCGGAAGGAGGCGGAGACTCTCCTGCCTTGGTCGGTCATGCTCACGGTGTTGAAAGAATCCTATATTGGAGTCGGGACTACCTTGGCTGTAGCCTGGCAATTACCGCAAGCCGTTCAGGAAGCCATTCTGTTACATCGGGACCACGACTACCATTTGGGAACCTCCCCAATGAAAGGGGCCCCCATCACTTGTCTGGCGATCCATTTGGCTGAGTATCTGTACGATCCTTCCATCAGTAAGGAAGGCACGCTTCGGGCGTTGCCGGTTGTGCAGGCCCTTCAGGTATCGGAAAACAATATGAATGCGTTATTGGAGATGCAAGACACCATACGGGCCAGTGTCAAAACCATGGTCCTCTGAG
>LXTH01000249.1 GCA_001643555.1 Nitrospirae bacterium SPGG5
GCTCCATATTCGTCCGAGGTCTTCGTGGTGCTAGTCGCGAGTCGCCAAGAAGCCTGAAGGTTGCCCTTATTAAAGACGCCAAACGCGATTTGCGAGTTGCCGATGTCTATCGTGAGGAGCATAGATTACCCAAGCTATTTTCTCTCAGGTCCTAACATGTGTGACGTCTGCTGAATGTATCTCGATAGTTTTCTTGGCACCCTGCTGAAAAGGTGTGACATGAAGTGAGCCATCTATTCCTATCGCGGTTGCCCGCCCATGAATTTCTCGAGTTCCCGTGAGAGTACAGCGAACATCTAAGCCCAGAGTTGAACATTCGGCGGCATATGCCGAATGGACAAGGTCAATATTGTTTGAAGTCAGTTGAGCATACCACCTTTCCAAATGGTTGAACATGCACGCCAGAAGTGTGTTGCGATTGCATGGGTGTCCAGATTCTTGAAACAGGGATGTCGCGATGGGTTGAAGGTCTTCGGAGAAATCATCGAGGGTGGTATTCACATTTACGCCAAATCCTATGATCACCACACTAGGGGTATTGCCTCGACTGGTGCCTTCACAAGATTCCGCCGAGTTTTTTATTGCCGACCAAAAGATCATTCGGCCATTTGAGGGAAGGTTTGATCAACTGTTCTGTTTGGATGGCTTCAGATATGGCCAAACCCGTAACCAAGGGAACCCAAGTCATATGTGGCTGAAGTCGAGGGTCTCTCAAGATAACGGAGCAATAAATATTCTTGTTGGGCGGGGAGGCCCAGGAACGACCCAATCGTCCCTTCCCCGCTGTTTGATGCTCGGCCAGAATAACGGTGCCGTGCGGTTCGCCTGACGCGGCTAGCGTCAATCCGAGTGTGTTTGTGGAAGGCGTTTCAGTAAGGATGTGTACCCTGCGCCCGAGGGCCTGAGTCCTAAGCCCTGCTTGAATGGCACCAGCGTTTAACGCATCGGATTTTAATTGAACGAGCATAGGCGCTAAAAGATTCTTTGACATTAGGCCAAAAATGGTATGTCTAAACTGATGTCTACCGCAGGGGCTGAATGTGTTAATGCCCCGATGGAAATATAATCCGCACCCGCTGCCGCAAATTCGCGAACATTTGTGAGCGTGATTCCTCCCGACACTTCGACGATGGCTCGGCCTTTGATTTGGGTCACTGCCTGATGGACAACATCCGAAGTCATATTGTCGAGCAAGAGGACATCAGCCTGTCCGTCAAGGGCTTGGTCAATGTCATCAAGAGATTCAATTTCCACGCATATCTTGAGTCCGTGGGGACCGTTCGTTTTGGCTAATCGGCACGCTTGAGTAATGTCCAGGCCCTGGGCTTTGAGAATGGCCAGGTGATTATCTTTGATCAGGATGCCATCGTTCAACGACATGCGGTGGTTCAGCCCTCCGCCCATGGTCACGGCCCATTTTTCAAGTTTCCGAAGGCCGGGAGTGGTTTTTCGTGTATCCAGGATTTTTGCGGGATATCCGCGAACGGCCTCGCAAAATTGTTTGGTGAGAGTCGCGATGCCTGAGAGATGCTGAAGGAAATTCAGCGCCACACGTTCGCCGGTCAGAATGGATCGCGTGCAACCTTCTAGTGTGGCAATCACTTGACCCGCGGCAATCGTGTCCCCATCCCCATGCTCACCATGTAGTAAGAGCGTAGGATCCAACACCTCAAAAACTTTTTGAACGACGGGAATCCCCGCAACAGTCAGTGCGTGTTTGGCTTGTATGGTGGCGCGCGTTGTCGCCTCAGACGGAACAAGGATGTTTGTCGTCACATCCCCGTGAGAGATGTCTTCTTCTAGCGCGGCTTTGACAATGTGTTCACAGTCAAAGGGAGAAAGAGGAGTGTTCGACATAGGACCTCACGATACCATATTCTGAAGTTGCTGTTCGCTGCTGGAGAGAAGCGAGAGCTCCGCAGTCAGCGCTTCAAGTCGTTCCTTGGATTCTTGAATGACCTCGGGTGAGGCTTTGGCAGTAAAGTCGGCGGAAGCCAGGCGGCCTTGAAGGCGTGTGGCCTCTTTGTGTTTGGCTTGCGTTTGCTTGCGGATTCGATCCAGAGCCTTCTGTAGATCGACTTCACCTTCAATATCGATACCCACGGTGAAGCTCCCAACGACAAGTCGTAGAACATGATCGGTTGGCCAATCATCTTGTTCTGTGACACGGAGTTTCCCCCGCCCCAATTGTTCCAAGTAAGTTATAAGGGTATGAAGTTGAGAGACCTGGTCGTGATCTTTGGCCGTACCGTACAGGGTCAGCTTTTTCGATGGCCCGTATTCTAAAAGCGCTCGCCCAGTACGTGTGATGGTCACCACCTGTTCGATAATGTGAAACGCACCTTCGGCTTTTGGATCAACCCAATCCTTTTGTGATGTGGGATAAGCCTGGATGACAATGCTTTCCCCTTCATGCGGGATGGCCTGCCAAATTTCTTCGGTGAGAAAGGGCATGATTGGATGAAGCAGTCGCTGTACGTTTTCAAATGATTCCAGAAGCGTGTGGCGCGTGGATCGGCCTTCCGGTGTATCGCCGGCTAGGAGCGCAGGTTTGATCAGTTCCAAGTGCCAATCACAGTATTCGTGCCAAATGAATTGATAGAGCTGACTGGCAGCTTGATCAAAACGATAATTTTCCAAACTGGTGTTGACGGATTCAATCACGTGATTGAGCCGAGTGAGAATCCACCGGTCGATCAACGGTCGGTCCTGAAAGGGGAGTGCTTCGGTCTTGCCATCTGCGTTCATGAGGATGAACCGCGCGGCATTCCAAATTTTATTCGTAAAGTTTCGATAGCCCTCGATGCGTTCTTCTGACAATTTTATGTCGCGTCCTGGTGACGCCATGGATGTCAGTGTGAACCGCAAGGCATCCGTGCCGTATTGCGACATCTTGGTTAAGGGATCGATGACATTCCCTTTCGACTTGCTCATTTTTTGGCCCTCGGCATCCCGGACTAACGCATGAATGTAGACATCTCGAAAGGGAGGCTTGCCGGTGAACTTCAACCCCATCATGATCATGCGGGCCACCCAGAAAAACAGAATATCAAGACCCGTGACGAGTGTTGCGGTAGGGTAGAAAGTTTTGAGATCGGGGGTTTCATCCGGCCATCCCAAAGTCGAAAAGGGCCACAGGGCAGAGGAAAACCATGTGTCCAGCACATCAGGGTCTTGAATCAGTTTTTGATTTCCACATTTCGGACAAGAATCTGGTTTTGCCCTACTGACGATGGGATTAGCCTTTATTGAAGGATGCCACTGGTCATCCGGAATTGTAGCTGTTAGCTGGTCTTCGTTTAAGCATGGGCGGCAGTACCAAGCTGGAATTTGGTGTCCCCACCAGATTTGCCGAGAGATGCACCAATCTTTGATCTGGCGCATCCAACCCAAATAATTGTTAGCCCATTCTTTGGGAGTTATTCGAATTTGACCGCTTTCAACTGCTTCAATGGCAGGATCAGCCAAGGGTTGAGTTTTGACGAACCATTGGGGGGAACGGAACTGTTCAATCACCGTTTTACACCGATAACACTTCCCAATGGCCATTTTATGATCTTCTGTTTTTTTTTTC
>LXTH01000126.1 GCA_001643555.1 Nitrospirae bacterium SPGG5
TCCAATCGACGACATTCAACCCGTTGATTCTATTGGCGGAGAGGGTGGGATTCGAACCCACGGACCCTTTCAGGTCAACGGTTTTCGAGACCGCCCGATTCGGCCACTCTCGCACCTCTCCGTGTATTCTTGCGCGAACCCTCAGGTCCTGAGTTGTTGAAAAAACTCCTTTARGATGTTCCKGCACGATTCYTCYTGGACGCCGTGACGGATGTCGATYTGRTGATTCAAKCGTGAATCCTGGTGGACGGTAAATAATGAMCCRCAGGCTCCGGCTTTGGGATCCAAYGTGCCAAACACGAGTCGGGGGATTCTTGCTTGGAGCATGGCTCCRGCRCACATGAGACARGGCTCCAGSKTGACATACARTGTGGTATCAATGAGSCGCCAMGATTGCAACTKTTCRGCAGCMYGTTGAATCACGAGCAGTTCCGCATGTGCGGTTGGGTCGTGTTGCCATTCCCGCCGGTTGTGCCCGCGAGCGATGATGGTGCCTTCATGCACGAGAATTGCCCCCACCGGCACTTCGCCTAAGGAGAAAGCCTGTTGGGCTTCTTCGAGGGCAGCCCCCATAAATTCCGTATCTCTGTGATGGTCGCTGGTCATGACCTGCGAATTCCTATACCTAGTTGATTACGTGTGTTCAAGTTGCGTCGTATTTGGGGTTGGGATGGAACCGCAGGCATGGTACCATATGGACCGCTTTGCGTATACTTGGGAACAACATCATAGATAATGTGAAAGCCACATCTCTTTCATCCCGCCTACCGCTTTCGTTTAGCGAACTCCAGAGCATGTGGAGTTCGCTCAATGCTTCGTATTTTGATACGCGACTTCCTTCGATTGAGATTCAATGGAGTACACGTTTGACGTCCTCCGTTGGCCTGTTTGTCACTCAGAGCGGGCCCCGCACTCACCTGGTTGCTCCTGAAACACGTCATGGTTCGGGTCGGGTTATCCGGTTATCCCTCCCGCTTCTTCGTGAGCAACCCTTGGCTGAAATTCGAGGCACTTTGGCCCATGAGATGATTCATCAATGGCAGTTTGATGTGAAAAAATGTCACCCGTCCCATGGTCGTGAATTTCGGCGAATGATGGAAGTCATGAATGAGGATGGTTTGGGCATTACGATTTACCACGCGTTGACCCCAGAGGTGGAGGCGTTATCCAAGTATGCCTGGCAATGCCAGCAATGTGGTCGGGCGTATCATCGGCAACGAAAGAGCATTTCGTCCAACACTCATCGATSKRKMTATTGTCRGGGYGAACTTYGTGAAGTGAGTSYGRGTACCAAGTGGGGGAGCCTGCATGGGGAAGTGAAATCAAAACAGCAGGCTGGYCATGGAGGTGGTGTACTCAAACCGATTCAACTGGCCTTTGCGTTTATGTCGGATTGATYTTTATCTTTGGGTCGTCGGGAGGGCTGTTTGAGGCTGGGGTGGTKTCTTTTCGTAATTGGGCYAGTCGAGAAYAATCRTTATTCTGTTCMGGGAGTTGGTAGCGAATATYGATTTGAATTGTCCGTTCCAGGCATCGTRCCRCTGAAATCGTGTCTCCCCGTTTTTSGTAYAAGTCGGCCAGYACCCGCAGGACTGCTGCTTCGCTTGGCTCATTGCCCAGTTTAATAAAGTGCTCACTTGCGTTGTTGAGGCAGCGCTCGGCTTGACGAATCTCTCCCTGCGTGAGAAAAGCTTGACCCAGTTGGCTGTAGGTGTTGGCGAGACTGACTTCATCACCAACCACACGATGGAATTCTAGTGCGTATTTAAAGTGGCCAATCGCATCCGGTAGTTGGTTGGTTGCGACTTCTTGTAAGGCCAAGTTGCAGTACAGAATGCCCAGCCCTCGATGGTTGTCGGTCGCGGTTAACGCGTCGATGGCTTCTAAATAATAGGCGCGGGCTTTAGAATAGTCTCCCGCATCGGCTTTCAAGTTTCCAAGGTTCCCCAGGGTTTCACCGATCGTATTCGGGTTGGATTGTGTGCGTTGGATGGTGAGGACTTCTTGATAACAGGTATCCGCTTGATGGAAATCTTCCATCAAAGCATAGACATTCCCCAGGTTTCCTAGCGCCGATGCCAGCAAGTCCCACGTGCCTTCCGCTCGGGCCTCATCCACGGCCTGTGCGTACCAATACTGAGCCTGCGTGAGATTGCCTCGATGGAGGTAGATTTCACCTTGTCGGGAGGCGTTTGTGGTCATGGGGAATGGGAGTCAGGAAACAGGCCTCGTGTTGCCTTTAATCTCGAGCCTCTGAGAGAGTGGGGTTTGAAGAATCGTAACTGCCCTTATGGGTGATAGCCTTCAGCCTGCAGCCTAAATACCTGTGTAGTTACGAAGAATCTAGAAATAGGAATGAGATTAGAACCAATGGCCGGCACGGTTATCGACGAAAGGAATCCTTGCGCTTCAGAATATTGGCGAGTAAGGCATCCGCTTGTTTCCCCGCTTGTCGATCGCGCCACCAACGGTATCCGAACCGATAGGCAACCATAGCGATGCATCCAAGCACCCCAATCAACATCCAATCGTCCATCCGTCTAGTCTAGTGGATGGTCTGGGTAAGGATCAAGCCCTTTACTTAGGGCTCGCATAAGAATAACTTCCCCTATTTGGGCGTCGATCCATCCCGTCTGGCGGCGTTGCTCGTCCTTTCCATACSGGGAGTATGCGCAGTCCTCGCGCCTTGCCAGACAGGTGGCTCAGCACCCAAACAGGGGAAGGTATTCTTGCGCGAACCCTCCGTGGTGATGAGACATTTTTCTGTTTTGCGAGGTGCGCCAAGTGTTTGCGAGGACTTTGTGTTCCAACTGCGGTTCTAGGTTGAAGATGATGTAAACTCACAACAAAAGCCGCGACCTCCTTTTCACGATTTTTTCGTACCATAGCCGGAACCTACAAGAAGATGTACAAATAAGTCAATACTCATGCCTGACCCCATTACCACATTCATCCATTTCATGATAATCACCCCCTTCCACTTAATTAGTGCTCAGGAACTAGAGGGTGGCGTTCAAGCGCCGAGGTCACCGCAGAAAGAAGCTCGCCCAAATTACAGGGCTTCGCTAAGGCAGCAACAGCACCTAATTTTAAAACTCTATGTTTCTCCGCTTCGTCTTGGCTCCCGCTCAAAACGATGACTGGCGGATGCTCTCCTGCTGGTTTTTGGGCAAGGTGTTGAAGCAATTCCAGACCATCCATTACCGGCATCTCAATATCGGTAATCACCAGGACGAAGGTTTGGGCATCAAGGCATTGCAACGCCTCAGCACCATTTTCCGCCTCCTCGCAAGCAAAGGATTCCGACTCCAAAATGGAGCGAAGCATTTGCCGAACCTCTGGTTTATCGTCGACCAAGAGAATTGTTGGCGTTCCCAATTTTTTGGACTTTGGCAATCGCTTTTTTCGAGTGTTCCCAAAACGAACAACTCTCTTCCCCCGCAAAACCTTTTTCTTCCGAGTACCGGAAAGTGTGATTATGTGAGAACTGGTAAATCGTAACGCCTTCATGATTACACCCCGCTCCACCTGCAACCACCGAAGGTGTGCACCTCTATGTATGCAGGAGGTTTGTAGAAGCCAGACTAGACGCTCATCCTCCAAGAGTCCGGAAACCTAACTGGAAGAGTTTGAACTTTTACCCTTGAATCCAAAAGGATCGTTTATGCAGCCGGTTTGAGGTTCGTTCGCCTCTTGTGTGGTGGTCTCTGAATAGCACCAGGATGATCAATCGATGGTCGTCTTCCTGGCTTTCTATATAGAATATCGATGCTCAGAAAGAAAACCAGAAGTAACAGGAGCACCCCAAAAACAATTCCCCAATACACAACAGACATGGCGCACCTCCTAGGTGAGGGAAGGCGAAAGCTCGAAAATGATAATACTTTACTATTATCTAATAACAAAATAATATTACGCAAGGGGCGGGAGGCAATATTGTCTAAACAGTTGAGAAGGGCTTTTCAAATTAAGGGCTAGACCGGGTAATTGCCGTGTTGGACCTAGCTGGGGGAATACATGGAAGTATATTATATTTGCGGGGTTTCGTCCCTGCA
>LXTH01000160.1 GCA_001643555.1 Nitrospirae bacterium SPGG5
GAAGGCTTATTGATGTTGCCCAGGAAGTAATGGTAAATGAGCATGACTGCGGAACGATAGAAGGTATTACTGTTTCAGATTTTGTTGAAGGCGGTCAGGTTATTGACAGAGTAGGGGAGAGAGTGCTTGGAAGAGTAAGTCTTGAAGATATTATTGATCCTACAACAGGCAATGTGATAGTTTCTGGAAACCAGGAAATTAATGAACAAGCGGCTCACAATATTGATGAAGCAGGAAATCTCTCAGAGGTTAAAATCAGGTCCGTTCTTACATGTGAAGCAAGACATGGTGTTTGTATACTTTGTTATGGAAGAAATCTTGCATCCGGAAAGCTTTGTAATATAGGAGAGGCAGTTGGAATCATAGCGGCTCAGTCAATTGGTGAGCCTGGTACGCAGTTGACGATGCGAACATTTCATATCGGTGGTACGGCGAGTAAGGTTGTGGAGCAAAGCGTGGTGGAGTCTCGGCATGATGGGGTGTTGAAGTATTTAAGCTTTGATGCCAAGAAAAACGCGGATTTCCATAGTAATCGCATGGCCGTGAAAAATAAGCATGGTGAATGGGTGGTGATGAACCGGAATGCGAAGATCGCTGTGTATGACGATACCGGGCGTGAACGCGAGAAATACCCCGTTGTGTATGGAGCCAAAATTAAAGTAAAAGATGGTAGTCGGGTAACCGTGGGGCAGAAGCTTGTTGAATGGGACCCCTATTCGCTCACGATTTTAACTGAGGTTGGTGGGAAGATCGCCTATGGGGATATTTCTGATGGCGTCACAATGAAGGAAGAGGTCGATGAAGTGACCGGGTTGTCTCGGAAGGTTGTGATTGAGCAAGCCGGAACAACCCTTCGTCCACGAGTTTCCATTAAGGATGATTCCGGGAAGACGGCCAAATTGCCTTCATCGGGTGCTCCAGCTCGATATCTCTTGCCGGTGGGTGCCCATATCTTTGTTGAAAAAGGGGCCATTGTTCATCCAGGGGATGTGCTGGCCAAGATTCCACGAGAAACTACCAAGACCAAGGATATTACTGGTGGGCTGCCTCGGGTTGCCGAACTGTTCGAAGCCAGAAAACCAAAAGAGCAAGCGGTGATTACCGAAATCGACGGCGAAATCTCCTTTGGTGGGTTCGTCAAAGGGTTACGGAAGATCACAGTTGATAACAAGATGGGGGATATCAAGGAATATTTTATCCCCCGAGGGAAGCATGTGAACGTGCATGAGGGCGATTGGGTTCGTGCTGGGGAACCCTTGATGGACGGTTCGGCCAATCCCCATGATATTCTCAATGTGTTGGGGCCTCGTGAATTGCAGCGTTACTTGGTCAATCAGGTCCAGGAAGTGTATCGGTTGCAAGGTGTGTCGATTAACGATAAGCATATCGAAGTCGTCGCTCGACAAATGCTGAGGAAAGTCAGAATCGAAGATCCTGGCGATACGATTTTCTTGCCAGGAGCACAAGTCGGAAAATTTTCTTTCATGGATGAAAACCAAAAAGTGCTAGCGGAAGGTGGTCAGCCCGCTATTGGGAAACCCGTGCTATTGGGTATTACCAAAGCCTCGTTGAGTACGGACAGCTTTATTTCAGGTGCGTCTTTCCARGAAACAACAAGGGTATTGACGGAAGCGGCAATCAATGGTCGTGTCGATGATCTCCGAGGTTTAAAAGARAATGTYATTGTWGGACGYCTCATTCCTGCYGGGACMGGATATATWGATTATCGSGARACCTTTGTGCCTCCKCCGGTTGAAACTGTCATTGAAKCRGAATCYGGGCATGAGGCARARGYAKTGCCWGGSGAAGACGTGAAAGAATTSCAAGCTCAAACATMATRAATTTTGTCAGAATATCTGGTTTWACTCTTGACATAGTTGTRCATGGTTCCATACAATTCGCCGGTTGCCCGCTGACGGKGKSTCGGGATTCAACAAAAACGTAAGTTGTTACAAGTGAGGCCATTATGCCGACCGTAAATCAGTTGGTCAGAAAAGGGCGGACCCCCCCAAAGTTTAAAAGCAAAAGTCCTGCGTTGAATCGTTGTCCTCAAAGGCGTGGGGTGTGTTTGCGGGTGTATACGACCACGCCAAAGAAGCCAAATTCAGCGTTGCGGAAAGTTGCGAGAGTTCGTTTGACCACTGGGGTAGAGGTCACGACCTATATTCCTGGGATGGGGCATAACCTCCAAGAGCATTCAATCGTGCTTGTTCGCGGAGGACGGGTGAAGGATTTGCCTGGGGTACGATATCATTTGGTTCGCGGGGCTTTGGATGCTGTTGGGGTGGCCAATCGAAAGCAAGGCCGATCAAAATACGGCGCCAAGAAACCCAAATAATTGGTTCTTGTTCAATTCAACTTTTGTATTGAATATTTGTTGAGGAGTTCGTCTAACACATATGGCACGTGGACAAAGTGCAGAGCAAAGAATACCGCCGCCTGATTCAAGATTCCGCGACGTATTGGTCAGTAAATTTATTAATATTCTGATGTCGTGTGGAAAGAAAAGTACTGCCCAGGCAGTGTGTTACGGGGCTTTTGATGTCATTCAATCTAAAACCGGAAATGATCCGCTGAAGGTCTTTCACTCAGCCCTCGGAAATGTCAAGCCGATGGTCGAGGTGAAATCCCGCCGCGTTGGTGGTGCCTCCTATCAGGTGCCCGTCGAAATACGGCCTGTCCGCCAGATGGCGTTGGCATTCCGTTGGATCAAGCAGAGCGCTTCTTCTCGGTCTGGTCGCACCATGAAGGAAAAGCTTGCTGCTGAACTGATGGATGCTGCGAATAGTGCTGGCGCTGCAGTCAAGAAGCGTGACGAAACGCATAGAATGGCCGAAGCCAATCGGGCGTTTGCTCATTATCGTTGGTGAAYTGTRNGAAGGGTGCTGTYGTTGGCCYGCYCYGTMATRCCCTAMCGTTTTTCCTGRTTMRYGTKGGARGATCGMAAGGGTRGGKGTGCCGCYGMAGCATTYCTGTGTTTTGGAGGAGAGRAATTACAKTGGGYCGGGAATATCCATTAGAWCGTACTCGTAATATTGGCATCATGGCGCACATTGATGCCGGTAAAACGACGACGACTGAGCGCATTTTGTTTTATACCGGTGTCTCTCATCGAATGGGTGAGGTGCATGAGGGTGCTACTCAAATGGATTGGATGGAACAGGAGCGTGAACGTGGAATTACGATCACCTCTGCGGCGACAACCTGTTTTTGGAAAGATCATCGGATCAATATTATTGATACTCCCGGGCATGTCGACTTTACGGTGGAGGTGGAGCGGTCGCTTCGTGTGTTGGATGGAGCCGTGGCTGTATTCGATTCGGTTCAGGGTGTGGAGCCGCAATCGGAAACGGTGTGGCGACAAGCCGATAAGTATCGGGTTCCACGAATTGCTTTTTTAAATAAGATGGATCGGGTGGGAGCTGATTTCTTTCACAGTATTCAGACGATCACTGATCGATTAGGCGCAAATCCTGTTGCTGTGCAATTGCCCATAGGCAAGGAGGCGGACTTTCGAGGAGTTATTGACTTGGTGGCCATGAAGGCGAACATTTGGGACGATGAATCCTTGGGTGCTAAGTTTGAGGTGGGGGATATCCCTTCTGAATTGTTGCCGATGGCTGAAGAATATCGTGAGAAAATGCTTGATGCCGTGGCCGAGTTTGACGAGATCCTCCTTGAGCAGTATCTGAATGGTGAGCCGCTTAAAGAGGATGAGATTAAGCGAGCGATTCGGGCAGGTACGAGTCAAATGAAGATTACGCCGGTGTTGTGTGGGAGCGCCTTTAAAAATAAAGGAGTCCAGACATTGTTGGATGCTGTGGTTGATCTGTTGCCGTCGCCTTTGGATGTTCCAGAGGTTCAGGGAGTAGATCCGGACTCCGGTGAGGTCATGCATCGTAAGGCCAATGATGAAGAGCCGTTTTCTGCGTTGGCGTTTAAGATTATGACGGATCCGTTTGCTGGTCAGCTTACCTACATCCGCGTCTATTCAGGAAAGTTGGGGGCAGGTTCGTATGTCTATAATGTGACCCAAGGAAAACGTGAGCGCATCGGTCGCCTTCTGAAAATGCATGCGAATAAGCGTGAAGATATTGA
>LXTH01000260.1 GCA_001643555.1 Nitrospirae bacterium SPGG5
GTCTTATCGAGATCAAAGATCGACGAACCGGAGAAGTAGCCAAAATCGAGCCCAGCCACGTCACTGCGTATTTGACCGAACAACTGTCGTCCTTTCAGCTCCCACATATCTAATCTAACCGCCATCAATTGCCCCATTTACCCACCCTCGGCATAGCAGGCTCAAACCCAGGATTTCCTTTAAAATCTCGGACTTACGTTGACAAAAGAAAGAAATGGGTGCTAATTTATTCCTTTTAAGAGGGAAAAGTGCGTTAAACGGTGGACCGTTTCCAATGATTACACAGATGAATGTTCGGGGTCTGTTGTTTGACCCGTACAACAATGCCTACATCGTCATTCTTCGTGACGAACAAAACTCAGATATGCTCCCCATTTGGGTTGGAAAGTCTGAAGCGAGTGCCATCAGTTTTGCATTGGAAAGTATTACCCCTCCACGACCCATGACCCACGATCTTATGAAATCCATTCTGGACAACGTCGATGCAAAAGTCTTGAGTGCCGTGGTCACGGATTTAAAGGACAATACTTACTTTGCCAAAATACATCTTTGGTATGGCGACTCAGAGTATTCCATTGACTCTCGTCCAAGTGATGCGATTGCTCTAGCCCTTCGTACCGAAGCTCCGATTTTTACGACCGACGAGGTTCTCCGAAAACAAAACTCAGAGGAACTTGAACGATGGCTGGAAAATCTTAAACCGGAAGATTTTGGGAAGCTTGATACATAAGGGCACCTCTACAAACCAGGCATTTTTTGTGAGGGCTAAGGACGGTTTTTAGAGGTACCCATAAGCCAATTGCCAGCGCCGATTCAAAGCTAACCGAGAATATCATCTTCGGATTCATCGCCTCATGAGTGTTGAACAAAATACAGATCTTATCCCGCTTAAAGTCCACGGCGTTCTCGTTGACCCGAATACTGATACGCAAATCGTGGTCTTACGCGATGAGACCAATACAGATGTGTTGCCGATCTGGGTGGGAACAGCCGAAGGGGCATCCATTCGGTTAGCCATGGAAGGGCTCGTCCCCCCTCGTCCAATGAGTCATGATCTCATCACCAGTCTGACAAATCATTTAGGAATGACCATTACCCATATCGTCGTCACAGACGTGAAAAACAATACCTATTTTGCCACCATACATCTCACGTCCAAGGGAATAGAACGAACGGTGGATGCACGCCCAAGCGACGCCATTGCCTTGGCGTTACGGGCTAAAAGTCCCATTTATGTCACTCATGACGTGTTGAAACGCCGCGGCGGAGAAAATCTTGACGCCTGGCTCGCCAAGTTGGATCCGCAACAATTTTGACAGTCTAACGCGTAGCGTACATTTACTCGAATTCGAATGGAGAAGCATTGATGCGTACCTTTCAAGCCAAGCCTCATGAAGTCGTCCGGAAGTGGCATGTTCTTGACGCCAAAGGCGCCACACTTGGTCGATTGGCGACTCAAGCTGCCACGCTCTTACGAGGCAAGCACAAACCTACGTTCACTCCCAACGTCGATACGGGCGACCACGTCATTATCGTGAATGCCAAAGAGGTTCATTTAACCGGAAAAAAAATGAAAAACAAAATCTATCATCACCACTCGGGCTTTCCTGGAGGACTCAAATCCATCACGGCTGAACTCCTCATGAAGAAGAAACCAACCGAAGTGGTCAACAAAGCCATTCGTGGGATGCTTCCCAAAACTCCGTTAGGAAAGCAGATGGCGAGAAAACTCCGGATCTATGCCGGGTCTGAACATCCCCATTCCGCACAGAACCCGGAGCCTTGGTCTTAAGGACCTGAGAGAAAAAACCTCTCCACCCACAGATAACAAAAAGCAACGACTTCATCTACAGAAAGGTGTATACATGGCAAGTCAGCGTCAATACGCAACGGGAAAACGAAAAAATGCGATTGCTCGGGCCTGGATTGAACCAGGTCAAGGCGAAATTACGATAAACGGGCGAAGCTTTGAGCATTACTTCACATTGGCCCCCCATCGCGTGAGAGTCGAATCGCCATTAGAAAAGACCAGCACGCTCGGGCAATTTCAAATTCGCGCCTCTGTCCGTGGAGGAGGCATCTCCGGACAAGCCGGTGCCCTACGACATGCCATTGCCAAAGCCCTCGTTCACGTGAACCCAGAGTTTCGTGGACCACTCAAGAAAGAAGGAATGCTCACTCGCGATTCCAGAATCAAAGAAAGAAAGAAATACGGGCAAAAGGGAGCAAGGGCCCTCTTCCAATACTCCAAACGGTAAGTGTGTTTCAGGCTGCAATCGTTTTGCTAAGGGAAGGCCACCAGGCCTTCCCTTTTTTTCTCTCACCATTTTATCAGATAAGATCTTCATCACCCATGGCTAAAGCACGAATCAACATCGCCGTCCTCGGAGGCAGCGGGTACACCGGAGGAGAACTCCTTCGCCTATTGGCGCAACACCCTTACGCCAATGTGACGATGGTCACCGGCGACAAAGCCGTCGGGATGCCTATTTCATCACACTTCCCAAACCTTGAAACATTTTTCCCACTCATATTCCAACCCATGGACCTACCGCATATCACGAACACTGTCGACCTTGTGTTCATGGCGTTGCCACACACCAAATCGATTGAACCCGTGGCGCACTGCATCAAAGCCAAGAAGCGCGTCATTGATCTCAGCGCCGACTATCGTCTGGATGATCACATCACCTATGAACAGTGGTATGGAGTGACACATTCATTCCCACGGTTGTTACGGAAATCTGTCTATGGGCTGCCCGAACTGCACCGATTAAAAATTTCCCGCACGCAGCTCGTGGCCGTCCCAGGGTGTTATCCCACGGCTGCTATTCTTCAATTAGCGCCACTTTTGGCAAAACGGATCATCAAAGAAGATTCAATTGTCATTGATGCCAAGTCGGGTATATCAGGCGCAGGTCGAACTCCAGCGCTTGGGTATCATTTCCCGGAAGCCCACGATTCCATGACGGCATACAAAATTGGGCAACATCGTCACACCCCCGAAATCGAACAAGAACTCAATAAGATCTTCCTGAAACCCCGTTCGCGATCTGCAGGACAACGTGAGCCGTTCCAGGTCATGTTTACCCCTCATCTCACGCCAATGAATCGAGGGATCTTGAGTACCGCCTATGCCAAAATGACCAAACCCGTGACGACGGAAA
>LXTH01000084.1 GCA_001643555.1 Nitrospirae bacterium SPGG5
CCGCCATAAAACTGACGCATGCGGGCCTCATCAACAACAACATCCCCATGCTCTTTGATCAGCTTGGTTATTCGCTCCCTATAACCCGGGATTTTCTCGGCTAATTTCTCTTTCAGTTTTGACATTTTGAACCCCTCCCTTATTCATGAATTCTGGCTTATTTGCTCGTCATCCAATATTTATTTAGTTTTTCGATAAGCGCATTATTGACTCTCGGATCAATCGGGATTTCCACAACACACAGATCTTTTGAGGTAATGGCTGCTTTCAACTGCATTTTGAGCTCAGTGAGATTCTCTGGTCGGTATCCCTTAATGCCGAAACTTTCTGCGTACGCCTTGAAGTCGGGGTTATCAATCCTTGTGCTTACCGACCTGCCTCTCGACATGCTCTGCTTCCAACTGATCAGGCCGTAATCATTGTCATTAAAGATGACGGCCGTGAAGCCTACGCCAAGTCGTTTTGCCGTCTCCAATTCCTGCGAGTTCATCAGGAAGCCGCCATCGCCCATTGCTGCCACGATCTGTCTCTGAGGGTCGATGAGAGAGGCCGCGATGGCCCCCGGTAGCGAGATACCCATGCTCGCCAGGCCGTTGCTGATWATRCARCCGTTCGGGCAGCAGGTYGGGAAGTTCCTGGCGATCCACATCTTGTGGCTRCCGACATCGCTGATCARMARACCRTCGTCGTCGAGTATCTCCCTGATGATGTTCAGCGYACCRGGGATCGTAAACGCGWSAYCGKMWKWGNRGYTCANYAGGNANSCCGANWSYGMTCWMKTATNCCGMCKKCGGATAGGTGTGTACCATTCGGTGTCGAACTCGAGTTCTTCATTCGAGAGCTTGGAATTGAGTTCCCAGAGCGCCCCGGAAACGTCACCTACAACTTCAACCTCCGGATCATAGTGAGCGTAGGCTTCCGCAGGTGCAAAGTCGATATGGACGATTTTCTTCTCGCCCGTCGGATTCCATGTCTCCGGCGCGTACTCTGCGATGTCGTACCCGATGGTGAGGATAAGGTCTGCTGTTTCCACCGCCTCCATAACGTAGTCTTTGAATCCGAGGCCGATGCTTAGGAGCGACTGCTCCATTCTATCGGATATTGCGCCCTTGCCCATGAAGGTGCAGGCCACGGGGATCTTGTGCTTCYYCACGAAYTGTSTRAGATGCTTACTGGCCAGCTTTCTGATGGCGCCRTTGCCAGCGATAATAAGCGGCYGCCTGGCCCCYTTCAGGAGCTCGATAGTACGGTTSATRGCCTTGTAATCGGGGCTGGGYCGTCGCACCCGTTTYGGRGAGATKGGCTTTAGCTTSWTCTGYRCCTTTTGTTTTGACACGTCTTCCGAGAGTTCGATGTGGGTCGCACCCGGCTTCTCGTACTCGGCCACCTTGAAAGCCTTCCGTACAACCTCGGTCACCACGTCCGGTGAGGAAATGGCTACGTTCCACTTGGTTATCGGTTTAAACATGCTGACGATGTCAAGATATTGGTGACTCTCGTGATGCAATCGTGTGAGTCCTCCCTGGCCGGTGATCGCGACCACCGGGGCCTTATCCAAGTTTGCATCCGCGATGCCTGTGACGAGGTTCGTCGCTCCGGGACCAAGTGTTGCTAGACAGACGCCTGCTTTGCCTGTCAGTCTGCCCCAGACGTTTGCAATGAAGGCCGCTCCCTGCTCGTGTCTTGTTGGCACGAACTGAATGGACGAATTTTCCATCGAGAACAGTAGGTCTTCGTTCTCCTCTCCCGGCACGCCAAAGACATACCGAACGCCTTCGTTCTCCAGGCATTTAACAAACAAGTCGGATACTTTCATGGATCAAGCTCCTTCAAATTCCTAGAATCTAAATCTCTCAAAGTGACAGAGAAACTACCTCCCCTGTGCCTGTTCATCCCTTAAGGTCATACAAGTGCTCGTGGCGCGCGCGACTAGGTTCTTCTTTTCATCAATTACATCGCATTCAGTAAAGCTGATGGTTCGTCCTTTTTTGACAACTTTGCCGATTGTTTTCAGCCTTGCTTTCCATACTGGTTTAAGAAAATTTATCTTTAATTCCAATGTCGTGAATGATTCGCCTTCTTCCAGAGTACTGGCGTAGGCCAAACCCATTGCAGCATCGGCGATGTCACACAAAATGCCACCGTGTAAGGTCCCCATGGGATTGGTATGACGTTCGGAAGATTCGAATTCTATGATCGCCTTGCCTTTTTTAATATACGTGAGCCTAAAACCAATGAGTCGGGCGACAGGGGGTTGTTGTAACTTGCCGCTTAAAATTTTTTCGATCATACCGAGCATTTTGGGCATCGGGCCATGTCCTTCATCTTGTTAAAATATTATTACAGAATTCTTTTTCCTTCCCCATTTGTTTTAACCTTAATTTTCACATATAATAAACAAACCCCATAAAAGCTCACCCAACTATATATGTCCCSGTACCAACTGCTACGAGCAGTTCCTCATCATTATGAAGCTCCATTCGCGTAACAGCGACCTTATTTCCCGTTCGCAAAATAGAACCCGTTGCCAGGAAATACTTCCCTCGACCAGGTCTTAAGTAGTCGATCCGCAAATCAATCGTACCAATTTTAGAAAAACGTTCTACTATCTCCTCTAATGGCTGTCCCTGTAATTTTTTCAAGACCCCTAACCATGCCGTTATTCCGCCAGCTACATCTAAAACGGCAGAGATGACTCCACCATGTAAAATTCCCTGGACATAATTCCCAACAAGTTCTTCCTTCATCTCAATCTTTATGCAGATATGCTCTTCCCCTAAAGGTTCTATCCGTAATCCCAACATTCTGTGAAATGGAATTTTTTCTGCAAATATCTCATGTATGGATTGCAGTACCTCAACAAAATTTATCTTTTGATCAGCCATACTGTTATTTCCTTCAAGCAAAAAGTTTATATAATTTGTGTTTGATTTGCTTGGCTGCGATAAATTTGCGTAACCTTGTCACTTTCATTGTGAAAATTTTCCGAGATTTGACCAATTTTGCGGAGACTTTCTAAGTGAATTACATCATTGGTCACGAAATTTAAAGGACAGGCTTACCTTGGTCCGGTAAGCAACAACTTTTCCACCCTCAATTTTCAACTCTTGGGCAGTAACCTCAGCGATTCTCAAGTCCTCAAGAGTCTTACTTGCTCTTTCTACAGCCTTTTTGGCCGCATCATCCCAGGAAACCTCACTTGTTCCTACTACTTCAATCACCTTGTAAATACTGTCAGACATAACGGATCCTCCTTTGATTCTTTGAATGTCCACCTTTGCCGTGCCGGCCACCAATAACATCAACTTTACTTTGTCGACAATCGCATTTAGCTGCGACTTTTCAAAAATTTACTATTGAATTTTTATTACCACGAACGTTACGTCATCGTCCTGGGCCCTGCCATTGGACCATTTTTCTCCGCCTTCAACCAAATGGTCGATGATGGTCTGTGGCGATTGATTCGCCACCTCTTCAACGAGTTTTTTAGCGCCTGGGTAGTCTAGCGTTTCGCCAGCATCGTTAAACCTTTCCGGCAAACCGTCGCTCATGAGAACAAGAGCATCACCGGGGCGGAGTTCTATCTCTTCTTGCTTGTATGGAAAATCACGGACGCCGCCCAAGGGATGGCCTTTTATCAATATTTCTTCAAGTTTTTTGGAGTCCGCTCTGAAAACGAATGCTGGTGGCATCCCGGCGGCAGAAATCTTCATTTTATTTTCTTTAAACTTTATCAAGGTCATCGCCATATACAACATGCCTAGATTCATACATTCGATTGTCCGGGACACTTTTTTAAAGATGGCCGGAATGTAAGCTTCATTTGCGTGTGACATGAACAAACCCTTGACAATCCCCACCATTGTCCCCGCGTTCATGCCATGCCCGGTGGCATCTCCAATGGCAATGGTCAATGTCCCATCCCCCGCAATATGAAAATCATAATAATCTCCACCAACTTCGGTTGCGGGTTTGGAGTAGACGGCGATATCGAGATTTGGAAGTTTCGGAACGGTTTCCGGTAGCATGGAAAGCTGTAGTT
>LXTH01000006.1 GCA_001643555.1 Nitrospirae bacterium SPGG5
AGCCCCATGCTTCTCCAAGGCCCTCTTCATTTTTTCCTGGACCGCAGCAGTTTCTTCATCAGACAGCGACGATCGCAGAATGAAAATCGACTCATAAAACGCCATGTATCACCCTCATTTCCCAGCAAAGTCCCAGACTTCTACCTTCACCGAACGGCTTTCCCACAAGGGAAACGACCCTATCATAGGCCAGAAATAACTGTCAAACAAGATGGTATGTCAATCAGGGTAAGAACAATCCGAAGCACGAAATTCGACATTCGAATAAAATCCCAATGATCAAAATTCCAATCTCAAAAATTTGACTGGATGGCTTGGAATATTTGTCATTCGAATTTGGAATTTGTTTGAGATTTGGTCCTTAGAATTTCGAGCTTTATGTCCCCACTTACTCCTGTGCTCGTGGATTAAATCGATTCATGGCCTCTGTGGCCCCATCAACGACCAAACATTTAAGCGCCTCAACCGATTGATCGATCATGGTATCAATAGCTGATAGTTCCGACTCCCCAAATGGAGCCAGCACAAAATCAGCGGTTTCTTGACTAGGTTCCGGTCGACCAATCCCAAATTTCAGACGGTAAAACCCTTCGACATCCAAAGCCAAGATGATGGAGAGCAATCCATTATGGCCACCAGTACCACCACCAAACTTTATTCGCAATCGGCCAACGGGCAAATCAACATCATCATGGACCACGATCAAATGATCGCTGGCAATCCCATATTCCCTCACCAACGATTCTACCACCTCGCCGCTGAGATTCATCCACGTCAACGGCAAGGCCAAGACAACAGGAGTTTTGTCTAACTGACCTTGTCCCGCATAACCTGTAGAGGAGGGAGAAATACCAATGGACCATTGCGAAGCGGCTCGGGCAACAACATTCCACCCGATGTTATGCCTCGTAGCGGCGTACTTGGAACCGGGGTTCCCGAGACCAACGATGAGATGCAAGGGTTATTTTTTCGTTTCAGGGGCTTTGGTATCGGCAGGAGCCGCTTCAGCCTTGTCTGTATCTGCCACGACAACCTCTGGTGGCGCAACAACAGCTTCTCCGGCTTCACCAGTCAACATCGCTGCCAATTTTGCTTCTGAAATTGGCGCAACCACGTTCACCACCATACCATTGGGATCGTCGAGAATTTTTATGCCCTCACCCGCATGCACCTCCCGCACGTGAATCCCCTGACCAAGGCCTAATTCCGAGGCATCAACATCGATCTGGTCGGGGATGGCGTTGGGAAGACATTCGATGTGCAATTCGCGTATGGACTGATGCAGCACACCTTTATCGACCTTGACTCCAGCAGGGACGCTGCCTGTCACATGGACTTGGACTTGAACGCGAACCACTTTATCCATCGCAACTTCGAGAAAATCAACATGCAACAAAGAACTGGTAATAGGATCGACCTGATAATCATGAATGATTGCCGTCCTCTGGATTTCCTCCGAACCACCCATGATACGGAGCGAAATTAATCCCGTACTCCCCGCTTGGGTAATCAGGATTTTTCGAACAGCGGCGGGATCCAATTCCAGCAGGTGTGATTCCCCTTGGCCATATATGACGGCGGGAATTCTCCCGGCCCGGCGAATTTGGCGGGCGACACCTTTTCCTGTTTCTTTCCGTGCTGTAGCTTCAGCGACAAACTTCATATGATCCCCTCACGCTAAAATATGAACTCATCCATAATATGTATGGATGACGACCCAAGGCCTCATTTGGTTTCAACTCAGTAGGTTCGACACATGAACTGTTTATTCTACAGAATTGGGCACCGAATAAAAAGGGGGTTATTCAAATAAGGATGTGACGGATTGCTCTTGATGGATACGTTGAATAGCTTCCCCTAACAGGGGCGCAACGGAGAGGATCCGAATTTTCGGACATTGCTGGGCTTTTCCCCGAAGGGGAATGGAATTGGTAGCCACCACCTGCGTAAGACAGGACTCTTCAATTCGTTCAATGGCTGGACCGGAAAGGACCGGGTGCGTGCACACCGCCCACACACTCGATGCCCCATTGTCGGCGCATGCTTTGCCGGTTTCGACAATAGTCCCCGCGGTGTCAATCATGTCATCCAGGAGCAAAACATGACGATCTTTCACCTCCCCAATGATGTTCATGACCTTGGCTTGATTAGGCCCTTCGCGCCGCTTATCGATGATGGCTAAATTCGCTTCCAATCGCTTGGCGAACCCACGCGCTCGTTCCACACCACCGGCATCGGGCGACACCACGACCAAATCTCCGAATTCACTTTTCTTGACATAATCCAGCAGGACCGGTCGCGCATACAAATGATCAACTGGAATATTGAAAAATCCTTGAATGGGGCCGGCGTGCAGATCCATCGTCAGGACACGATGGGCACCGGCAATGGTAATCAAATCCGCCATCAGTTTGGCACTAATCGGCACACGAGGTTGATCTTTCCGGTCTTGCCGGCCATAGCCAAAATACGGGATCACTGCCGTAATGCGAAAGGCTGATGACCGTTTCAGCGCATCGAGCATGATCAATAATTCCATGACCGAGGTATTCACTGGATTACAACAGGATTGCATCACAAACACGTCGCAACCCCGCACATTTTCTTCGATTTTGACCCGAGTCTCCCCGTCGCTAAAGGTAGACACCGTGGCCTTTGCCAATGGAACTTCCAGGTAGGCGCAAATCTCTTGAGCCAGCGCCAGATTGGCATTTCCAGAGAAAATCTTTAATTCAGGATTCATAGCGTTGGTGAGAAATTGGTTGAAATGGCAAGCACAAAAGAAAGAAAACTTTTCGGTTGAGCCCCGTATTTAGGTCATCCTTCGGATTTTGTCAACTGAATTACTTTTCCTGAGAAAATAGTCAGAAGTACAAAGTGAGGAGCCAGAGGGAAAAGCACGAAGTCCCTTTCTACTCCTCATTCTTTACTCCCGACTCCTCATCTGACTCCAAAAGACCGACTCTCTTTACCGGCACCACAAACACGCGCCATTGAGGTGAATCGGCCAACTGYATTCTCGCGTGCTGAGCCTTCGATTCATCAGAAAATATYCCAAATAYGGTCGCYCCACTCCCGGACACGAGCGCGGCCTCTGCTCCARCTGTCAATAAAGCTGTTTTGATATGAGCCAGCTCTGGATAATCGTCCAACAGCACATCCTCGAAATCATTTTTGATGAGGGGTACCACATCATCCCAAGACAAAGGATCCGTTCCATTCAAATCAGGGAAGTGATTGTCAGATTGAAAGCCGGCACCTCTGCCTTCATCCAACCGTTGATAGGCTAACTTCGTGTGGATCGGAAAGCCCGGATTGACCAAGAGAATCCAACGATCGCCGGCAAGAGTGACTGGTGAAATTCGTTCACCCACGCCCTGAATCACCGCGGTCGGGGCGGCGAAAAAAAATGGCACATCACTCCCGAGCTGCTGACCGAGAGAAATCATTTCCGACAAAGACCAGCCACATCCTAACACACGATTTAATCCCATAATCGTGGCAGCGGCATCACTACTTCCGCCTCCCAAACCGGCAGCGACAGGAATGTGTTTTCGCAAAGAAATTTCCACCCCGATCGCAGCCCCAGTATTTTTCAATACTTTTTGCACTACAAGGTCAGCGGCGCGGTATACGAGGTTATCGGTTGCCTGTGACAATTCGAGACCCGCACATTCAAACCGAATCCCCGTGAACGACGAATCAATGCTAATGGTCAATTCATCCGTCAACCCCACCGTCTGCATGAGCGACCACAAGGCATGATAGCCATTGGGCAACCGCTCCCCAACACGCAAAATGAGATTTACTTTTGCCGGAGGATATAGACGAAGCTGTTGTTCGCTATTAACCACAGACCACCCAATTAATCCAGGTGGAATAATTGAAAAATTTTCATAATGCCGTTCACATGTAACTCATCTTAGGGCGCGCGGAGCGTACTCATAGTACGTGAGCACGATAAAGGGTCGAGAACGCCGCTGACGCCCTTTTTCAACATTCCCATCATGATTTTTGAATTCTCACACGCGGATCGACCCA
>LXTH01000066.1 GCA_001643555.1 Nitrospirae bacterium SPGG5
GGCTTGGTTACCCGGAATACCGGATGAAAGTTGGTGATGTCGAAACAACGTATGCCGGGACGGATCAATTAATCCGAGCGATTTTGGATGCGGGGAAAAAAGGTTTGAGTCTTCAGCGGTACAAAGGACTGGGAGAAATGAATCCCACGCAGTTATGGGACACCACGATGAACCCGGAAACGCGCTCGTTGCTTCAAGTCACCCTGGAAGACATGACAGGGGTAGACGAAATTTTTACCATTTTAATGGGCGACGAAGTCGAACCAAGACGAAATTTTATTCAGAAGCATGCCYTGGAAGTTCGAAACCTCGAYGTGTAAAATCTGCTCACAATGATCCCCAGCTRCGTTCTCGTTGCTCAAATTCCTCAACGTACTTAYTAGTACGCCTCGGAATTTTCWCCGCCTGCGGCCTTRCTGGATGACCATTGTGAGCAGMTTWTATYAGAWATTCAAAATTTGTTCTCATAAGRRRSSTSWNNAATAAWWNACSTMWRYMRCCWRWASNACGCYTSASMYRARYMSCRNATCGWNAGWTGAGATGCGAATGTCGTATCTCGATTACGCGATGAGTGTCATCGTCAGTCGAGCCTTGCCCGATGTGCGCGATGGGTTAAAGCCGGTGCATCGGCGTATCTTGTACGGGATGCACCAAATGGGTCTGGGGCATAACCGCGCGTATCGGAAATCAGCCAAAATCGTCGGCGAAATTATGGGTAACTATCATCCCCATGGTGACTCGGCGATTTACGATACCCAGGTGCGTATGGCTCAAGACTTCAATATGCGCTACACGCTTGTGGATGGCCAAGGGAATTATGGGTCCGTGGATGGCGATCCGCCGGCAGCCATGCGGTATACCGAAGCCCGGCTGACGAAGTTGGCTGGGGAGATGCTGGCGGACATTGATAAAGAAACCGTGGACTTTGGTCCCACGTATGATGAATCCGATGTTGAGCCGTTGGTTCTGCCAGCTAAAGTGCCGAACCTCCTTATCAATGGCGCAGGAGGGATCGCGGTTGGGTATGCTACGAACATTCCCTCACACAACATCGGAGAAGTGGTGACGGCGCTGGTCAAAGTTCTTGATGAACCAGAGGTCACGATCGCGGACCTGATGGAAATTATTCCCGGCCCGGACTTCCCCACGGCCGGATTCATTTATGGCACGCAAGGGATTAAAGATGCCTATCACACCGGTCGGGGATTGTTGACCATTCGAGCAAAGACTCATATTGAAACCGATGAACGGCGTGATCGCGAAAGCCTCATCGTGACCGAAATCCCCTATCAGGTGAACAAAGCCAAGCTGCTGGAAAAAATTGCCGAACTGATTCACGAAAAGCGGATCGACGGCATATCGGATATTCGAGACGAATCGGATCGGGATGGCATGCGCGTGGTCATTGAATTGAAAAAGGGCACAATCCCTTTGGTCGTGCTCAATCAGTTGTATAAGCACACGCAGCTGCAAAACACCTTTGGAGTGATCATGCTGGCCTTGGTCAACAACCGGCCTCAGGTGCTCACTCTTAAACAAATCCTTGTGGCGTTTTTGGAACATCGGCGAGAAGTCATCATTCGCCGGACCGCCTATGAAATGCGGAAGGCAGAAGCACGGGCGCATATTCTCGAAGGCCTCCAAGTCGCGCTTGAAAATCTAGATGCCATTATTGCGCTCATTCGTGGATCAGCTTCCCCTGACGTGGCCAAAACCCAACTCGTGGAACAATTTCCTTTGTCRGAYATTCAAGCAGCCGCAATTCTCGACATGCGACTCCAACGGTTGACGCAACTCGAGCGTAACAAATTGACCCAAGAACTCGAAGACTTAAAAGCCAAGATTGCTTCGTTGAAAGCCGTTCTTGGCTCAGATGACCTCATCCGAAAAGTCATCAATGATGAATTGATCGAGATCAAAGAAGCCTACCAAGACCCCCGGCGTACCCAGATCATTCCCCAAGAAGCGGAAATCAATATTGAAGATTTAATCGCGGATGAAGAAATGGCGGTCACCATATCCCATGCGGGATATATCAAACGTCATCCAGTGTCCGAATACCGCGCGCAACGTCGGGGTGGCAAGGGAAAAATTGGCATGGGGGTGAAGGACGAAGACTTCGTTGAAAAACTCTTTACGGCCTCAACCCATGACTTCCTTCTGTTTTTCACCGATGCGGGAAAAGTCTATTGGCTCAAAGTGCATGAAATCCCGGAAGCCGGACGTGCGAGCAAGGGCAAAGCCATGGTGAATTTGTTAGCCCTCGCCACGGATGAAAAAGTCACGACGACCATGCCGGTTAGAGAATTTCGGGACGATCTTTACGTAGTCATGGCCACTCGCCTGGGGATCATCAAAAAGACCGAGCTGTCGGCCTATGGAAATCCGCGTCAGGGGGGGATCATTGCCTTGACATTGGAAGAAGGCGATAAACTCATTGGCGTTGAAATCACCGATGGAAACAGGGACATTCTCTTGGGTACCAAGGAAGGGATTGTGATCCGGTTTCGGGAAAAAGATGTGAGACCCATAGGCCGGACGGGCCGGGGTGTGCGTGGCATCAGTTTGGACGAAACCAATCAAGTCATTGGCATGACCACCATCACGCCCGATGCCGAAGCATCAATTTTGACGGTGACCGAACTAGGATATGGAAAGCGGACGGACACAACGGAATACCGCACCCAAGGCCGGGCCGGTCGAGGAGTCATCAGCGTCAAAGTCACGGAGAAAAATGGTCAAGCTGTGTGCTTTCATCAAGTAAACGATACCGATGACATTATGGTCATGACCGCAGAAGGAAAAATCTTACGCACCAAAGTGGACTACCTCCGGAATATTGGACGGAATTCGCAAGGCGTGCGTCTGATTGTTATGGAAGACACCGACCGAGTCGTAGGCGTGGCCAAGCTCGCCGAAAGTGCCGACGCCGATGAAGACAGCGAAACCAATGGTACAGAAAATATAGCCGATCCGGATAGTTCTTCCTAGCTCATTCCATACCTGCTGTTGCTAATTCCTTCCTAAATTTGTTTATTCTTCCTTACTCTTAGTGTAGAGCCTTTCTGACCGTTTCCCTTCACACCCCACGGGGCTCGAAGCAAGGATTTCCAGTTTTTCCCCTCGCCCCCTTGGGGGAGACCTGCCGGCGCGCCGAAGCGCTCTGGCGGAGGCGTGGGGTTAGGGTGAGGGTGAGGGGGTAAATTTATAAACACCTAAAACCGCAATTGGCCAAAGTGGAACCGAAAAAACAACCAGCCAAAAAACCGTTGGACCCTATCGTCAAGATCGCACTCACCGTGTTCATTGGTGGGTTCCTACTCATCGCCAGTGGGATGTTCCTGTCCAGACCGGATCGCTCCATTCCGGCCTATAGTATTGGCTGGCAAGAGGGCACGGTCGTGGCCGTCCATGTCCCCGCCTGGACGAGCGATCCGGAAATCAAAACCCTGATCCATCGATTCCGGGATCTAGGCCTGTCCGCCCACGATTTTCGATCCATGAAAGTGCGGCCCACAACACCGGAAGATCCAAAAAGGTTATATCAGGAGATGATTCTCTATATTTTTTCCGATCCCAATTGGACCGAACCGGATACCCTACATCGTTATCTTATGGATAAAGAAGGGCCGGAAGAGGAAACCTTTCGTCGGGAATTTCAAAAAGCAGCGCGAGGGGGCTTTATCTATCTCCATGGCAAAACCAAAGGCTGGATTGGCCCAATTCCTGATAAAGCAAAACCCGAGAAGAAGCAAAACATTCAGATGTTGTTTGATGACGATTCACTATCCCAAACTTAGAAGGAATCATGGGTTGTAGCAGTTAAAAAGAGAGCATTGACCCTGAACTATTGCAGTGCTATCATTTTGCTATCATAGAAAACGTCAATATACATCTGGGGGAGAAACATGGGGAACAGGGAAAGTAGTGAGAGAAGAAGCTTGCGGAGAAGAAGAAG
>LXTH01000040.1 GCA_001643555.1 Nitrospirae bacterium SPGG5
TTCCTGTTCCACGGCTTCCCGCATCATCCGACTTTTTTCAAGGTCAATTTTGGCGGATTCCATATCAGCCACCGCGGCTTTGTATTTCTTTTCTGAAACCAAACAGCCACTCAGCATCATTCCCACTATCACTATCAAACCGATCGCAATCCGAAGTCGGGTAACTCGTCCACGTTCATTGTGTTTCCTGTTCATCTAGCCCTCATTGTATCAAAAGGTTGTCTTCACTATGACAGGCTGGCAACCTTGGGGGACCAGCCCTGGTCATTTCGACCCTTGGGAGAAATCTCCCTTTCCCTGCCACGCTTGGTAATGGATCCTACCACCAACGGAGAGATTTCTCCTTGCACTCGAAATGACAGAATGGGACTGACGATCATTTATCCCGGACAGGCTAGACTTTTCGGTCTTCCAAAATGGATTCATGGTCCGATTTGGTTTGCATGCCTAGGCTCTCTCACTAGGTAGAGAGGCTAGCATAAAGGGGAACAAATTTTTGTCAATAGCTCCCCWCAAAACATCTRCRGCCTYTRWCMTMYCTACCCCTCYATTTCGAGCCYGAATCCRCCGAAAGAGTYYTTTYAGAGTCMCCCNTCWCMTAACMYTTTCACATTTTYYCCAGAARGAYTTCTYGCATGGAACAATTYGGACCRGGRYTAGCRGCACTGCTCGGATTTTTRGAAGGACTCACCGAATWCCTGCCYGTMTCGTCAACCGSCCAYCTCATYCTYTTGGGACAYTATCTYGGWTTTACCGGRGAKATGGCCATTAGTGTRGARATCTGCATTCAAATTGGTGCGGTCCTGGCCGTTGYCGYGTATGAACGGGRAAAAATTYTTGGATTGCTCTRTCATGGKCWTCGTGARCAAYATGARTTYCGRCARGGCATTATGGCRACACGCRCMCCWGGAAGCCGSCARTCWTGGCAATCGTRTCTTCGCCAGTCKATRCRCGACCATCGAAATATGTGGTTCMTGTTGNGRTCKGGGAGCCGCGTTTATACCCGCGGCCGTGGTAGGCCTCTTGACGCATGAGTGGATCGAAACCCATCTCTTTTCCCCCAATACGGTAGCCATCAGCTTAATCATTGGCGGAGTCATTATTCTCGTGGTGGAAACGTGGCCTAAAACCGTCAAAATTACTCAACTCGAACAGGTCGGGCTCACTGCAGCAGTCGGTGTGGGAATCGCCCAATGCATGGCTCTCATTCCAGGCATGTCCCGCTCCGGATCAACCATTGTCGGGGGGTTGCTGCTTGGCCTAGACCGAAAGGTCGCCACTGAATTTTCGTTCTTTCTCGCTTTGCCAACCATGTTTGCCGCGACCATCTATAAACTCGCGCAATCCATTCATCTGTTTGGCGCCGACGATATCTTTGCGCTACTGATTGGCATGTTCGTGTCCTTCCTCGTGGCGTGGGCGGTCATCGCCTCTTTCTTAACCTACGTCAAACGACACACGCTCAAAGTCTTTGGCTATTACCGCGTCGTTCTCGGCACGATAATCTTGCTCGTGATCTAATCGTGATGCGTGATGCGTGATGCGTAAGGCGTAAAAACACATGACTCTTTTACTCATTACGCATCACGGATTACGCTTCACGTCCGAGACATACATCTCAGGCCGGCGATCTTTCAACAAATCATTGTACGGATTAATGCATTTGTCGCGGGCTTCATTGACGTCGATGTTCACGACCTTCAATTCTTCTCGATCAATCGGCGCCCGGTTAAGGATCTTCCCTTTGGGTGAGACCACTTCGCTTTTTCCAATATAGGTGAGCGGTGCTTTACCTCCTCKGGCYTCTTGMCCAATTCGRTTMGCSRTMAYGSTAAAGACTCKATTTTCTAACGATCGMGTCACCATRGCATCKGGACAATGRGGAAGGACTAAATTCGAAGGGTGACACAGAATRTCYGYACCRTTGAGCGCCAAGGTTCTGGCCACTTCCGGGTARTACCAATCAAARCAAAYCATGACCCCAATCCGGRCYTGACCAATATCCCARACKTGAAGGCCCGAGTTGCCAGGCGYGAAAAACAAMGTCTCTTCGAAAAACAAATGCGTTTTGCGGTAGCACCCCACATACCCCGAAGGCCCCACCACGATCGCGGAGTTGTAACACTGATYGCCTTCCCGCTCAGGCARCCCGAYAACCAAGTGCATGYCATGTTGCCGRGCCAGATCMAGACACGTTTGRGTYGTSRGSCCATCMGGGACMGRTTCGRMWAGRTCRAGCACTTCCTCCTGACTCACRAACTGATACCCGGAAAAGGCCAACTCAGGAAGAACGAGCAGKTCACAATCAACCGTTCCCAATCGTGAAGCAAACTGGTCCAGATTTTTTTKGACTTCCCCAAATTCTGGRTGAGATTGAAAATASCCGACTTTCAATATTGGWYCAGCCCCTCAAAYAAAAACGGGCAGGTACRCCCTGCCCGTTTTTCCGCYCATGATTCCTGAAAAAGAATCGTAATCAGTGCACTTCTTTAAGATGCMYGACYGCRCTNTGMNGCATGCTYGGTCGCRACTCCGGCATGGCCTTGTCCACCATGGTCAATCGCTTTTTCCAATTCKTCCACMCCGGCATCCAARTGTGGRTTGGWCACTTCTTTTTGCGCGGCATGCGCATGCCCCAAGGCTWCTTGGGCATGTTCCACAAGCRCTCCGGCATGCCCCTGGCCCCCATGGTCGACCGCTTSTTCCGCATGAGYAATGGCTTCTGCAACATGKGGATTTCYATCTGCCAATACCGGGCTAGACACCAACAACACTGCACCTATCAACATCGCTGCGAAAAGAACTCTTTKCCCCATTACCAGACCTCCACTARAAATGGTTAAGGATAATTTCCACGAGAATAATCAGACCTTAGGGTTCGCACAAGAATAACTTCCCTTGTTTGGGCGTCGATCCATTCCGTCTGGCGRCGTTGCTCGTCCTTTTCATACGAGGAGTATGYGCAGTCCTCGCGCCTTGCCAGACAGGCGTCTCACCACCCAAACAAGGGAAGTTATTCTTGTGCGAACCCAAACCAACCTCGTTGGTACATCCTTGCATGCTTTTCGTGTGACATCAAGAAGATTGCACGTAACTACTCAGGTCACTTCCCTTTTGTCTCATGACGGCGTTGCTGTGGTGCTCAAATCCTCACGTATCCCCAAATACGCTCCGGTTCTGCGCTCCTCGCGCCTTGTCCTGAGCCAAAATTGAAGCAACCTAAGTTCGTGACATCAAGGCTCAAGAAGGTGATAACAATGCAAGTAATCGCTCTTGCACATCATCCACTGACCCTGAGCCATTCAGTTCAGCCAACACATTATTTTTACGATAATAGTCAATCAAGGGAGATGTTTGTTCTTCATACACAGTCAGTCTGGACTCCACGGTTTCTTTTCGATCATCACTACGTTGAACAAGCTCACCCCCACATTCATCGCAGACCCCATCCCGCTTGGGAGGAACAAACTCCACATGGTAGACTGCGGGACATTGTGAACAACTTCGCCGTCCACTGAGCCGATTGATCACTTCCTCTCGTGGAATAACAAAATGCACCACACGATCAAGCGACAATTCTTTCGTAGTTAACAACGTACCCAAAGTATCGGCCTGCGGCACCGTTCGTGGAAACCCATCGAGGATAAACCCTTTGGCACATTCCGGGGTGCCAACTTTTTCTTCGACTAAGCCAATCACAACATTGTCCGGAACGAGGTCCCCTCGATCCATAAATCCCTTGGCTTCTTTTCCTAATGGAGTGTGTTGTGCCACTGCTGCCCGAAGCAGGTCTCCCGTTGAAATCTTTTGGAGGAACCCAATTCGGAGTTTTAGAAGCGACCCGGACTATTTTTCTTTTGAGAGGCTTCCAACCGGGCAATTCCAAGACCTGGCCCCGATAAATACGATTGCGGTGACCGATATTATTAGCTTCCTTGAGTTTCCATACAGTGGTTCCCAATCTACGGGCGATAGTCGAAAGATTGTCTCCCCGGCGTACCGTGTACCACCGTGATCGCACCTGCT
>LXTH01000184.1 GCA_001643555.1 Nitrospirae bacterium SPGG5
ATGCCCACCATGAAGCCGTACCCTTCACTCTTCCTGCCCATAAACGGGGTGTTCGATGGGAGTTGGTTTTCGATACCTCGATGCCAGTACCCACCAAACGGGGTCGGTCGTTTAAGGGGGGAGGGGAATATGTCTTGGGTGAACGAACATGCGCACTGTTGCGGCTGAAGGCGAGTGTGGAACGACGAGGGTAATGGGGCGTGAAGCGTAATGCGTGAAGCGTGATACGTCAAAAATTATAGACCTCCTCAACGGTTACCCATTACACGCTACCCTTTCCATCAGGAGATCTTGTCGTATGTCTCAACCAATCACTCCAGGCCGGTATCGGCATTACAAGGGGAAAGACTATCAGGTGCTGGGTTGCGCCCGACATACGGAAACCGAGGAAGAGTTCGTGGTGTATCGAGCGTTATATGGAGAAGGTGGCCTGTGGGTAAGACCCAAAGCCATGTTCCTCGAATCTGTTGTTACTGGCGATGCCACAACTCCGCGTTTCGTTTTTATCGAGCCTGCATGAATACGGGTACCCTTTCAWCCTAGAAACCGCAGTTGGATCACAAAAGTCCRCGCAAGCTCTTGGCGCACCTSGCAMAATAMAAAAAYGTCTCACAAGTGTGACCACGAATTTTTTGATTTCACCATGCACACGACAATACCTTGCTCCTCTTTTTTGCGCCAACTGCCGTTTCTAGGATTATTAACCCTCTTTTTTAGCAAGTTTTTCACGGGGTAGCAACGAGGTGAACGGATTCTTGTCAGAGGCATGGCAGACATAAAACACGGTTTCACAAAAGTATGGTTGAGCTTGCTTGGTTCTGCCGCACTCCAAACAGAAATCGCACGTATCTATTCGGATATGTGTTTTTTCAATAGACACGCACACCCGAGGAATGCTTTTAATGATCGTGGAAAAATTCCTTAAATTTCAAATGGTTACATGGGTATTTTTTAAAAAATCTCACTAAATATTTTCTTGGCAATGATTTTACCTAATCTGGGAAACAAATTCATTAAATTGCAATCAACCCGAGATAGTTTGCGTAGTTAATGTGGCGGTGCCTTTTGTATTGGCAGATTGTCGGTGAATTTTGAAATATTTTGTCAGATCGCAGGTTTGACCACAATCCGAAAGACATCTGTTATACCGAAGGACCTCTTGTCCGCTATGAACAATCTGATTCTCATTATTGACGATGATCGATACGTGAGGCGGTCTCTCCGGCTGCTTTTAGAGAGCCATGGGTTTGACTGTAAAGAAGCCGACGATGGGTTGGAGGGGCTAACTTTGTTGGATGGAGGGCTTAGCGTGGACGTGATTCTCTCTGATTATCATATGCCAGTGATCAATGGGCTGAAATTTCTTAAAGCCTTGGGCTATCGTGTGAGTGGGCAGGGTGTACCTGTAATTTTATTATGCGGTAATTTGACAAAAGAAAAAGAGCAGCTCTCGGAGCAGGCTGGAGCGTTTGCCGTGATAGCCAAATCCTATGATCCTCAAGAGCTCTTGGCCCTCGTTTCTCGGGCTTGTAATCGGCCCATTTCTTAAAAACTGAAATTCTTCAAGGACCCATTCACCAGATACGAATGTATGATCGATCAGAGATAACCGTCGTGTGCAAGGGGAGGTGCGGAAATGAAGTCAAAAATCTTGGTGGTTGATGTTGAAGCCGATATTTGCTCGTCATGGCAAGAACGATTGGCGATGGAAGGATACCAAGTCAGGACGGCTCCCGACGGTCGAAAGGGGTTGAAACTCTATTATGACCTTCAGGTAGATCTTGTGATTACTGATGTTCTCATGCCGGAATTAGATGGCCTGGAAGTTGTGCGTACGCTCCGTCGGCTCAGTACATCGCTCCCGATTATTGTCATGTCAACTGTTGGAAATCGTGATTTAGATTTTCTGGTAGAAGCAAAAGAATTTGGTGCCACTCGAACCATCTCTAAGCCCTTTCGTCTTGATGAACTTGCTGCCATGGTCCATGAACTGCTCGATCTCACTCCCCAGCATGCGTTGTAAACACTTGTCTCGAGTTGCCCAGCTCTCATCTTGCTCAGTCTTTTCTTAGAATCCTGAATATTCTCCAACGAAGACCCTGTGAAGTGGAATTTTGGGGTCTACAATTTTTTTCGTCAGTAAACCGAAAAGAGAACAGAATGAGCATGGGACCGTTAAACCTAAAAACAGTAGTTGGATCACGAAAGTCTGCATAACCTCTTGACGCACCTAGGAAATGTCACGATTGACTCATCACCCAAAAGGTGACCACGCAATTCTTACATTCCCTATGCACATCAATTGCTTGCACAGCTTTTTCGCGCTCAACTGCCGCTTTTAGGTTAACCGGTTTTGTTTTTGAATGCATCTAGGACTTCACTTTCACCCGACCGGTGATACTTACCGTAATTTTTTTGGAGCCTGCCGAATTCGTGAGGGTGATGGAGGCCAGATTTGAGGCCGTGCCACGGGGTAAAAACGAAGGATTATTGGAAGCGGTCAGGGTGACATCTTGATAATCGGCTTGAATATCGCGGGCTTCTTGGTGTTCACCAGAATCGATCTTTCCATTATTGTTTTTATCGTCCAGTATCATGTAATGGCGATGGTCCTGAAAAAAAATCCGTTGCCGATTTCGCTCGACCACCGCCTTCATCTTGGCCGCGACCAGATCGGACACCACTTGCCGTACCGCACCGTTCAATCGCCAACGAGGCAACTGCGATGACAACCACATGTTCGTCAGCATCAATGTGACGCTCATGATGCCAAGCACGATCATGAGTTCCGTCAGGGTAAAACCCCTTGACGCTGCTTGAGACTTTTCCACCAATCTCCTCCCTCCTGTCTTGCCATGTGCTGAAAATGGCTGCCTATACTCATTCAGACCAACCCTCGAAAATACCACTGCCATATTTCTGTGCCCCAAATCATGGCAATAAGGGCTCCCAGCGCTAAGTACGGACCGAAGGGAATGTATTGGCCTTTCTTGAGCACCTTTGCAGCCAAGAGCCCAATCCCGATCACTGCCCCGACCACCGACGCCACCATCAAGGTGATGATGGCCTGCTGCCAACCTAAAAATGCACCGACCATGGCCAAGAATTTAATATCGCCGCCGCCCATCCCCTCTTTGCCAAACACATAAGGACTGATCCAGGCTAGCCCTAGCAAAAACCCTCCGCCAACAAGAATACCCAACAGCGAATTGAACCATCCCGTGGGCAACAACAGCGCCCCACAAAGAAACCCAATAACAATGCCAGGCAGGGTCACTACATCCGGAATGATCTTGTGATCCCAATCAATCCAGGTCACCACCCAAAACACCGAAAACAATCCGGCATAGACCACGGTTGCCCATGTGAACCCGAACCGCCAGACCACCAAAAGATATCCCAGGCCATTTACCAGTTCAATGATGGGATATCGTGCTGGAATGCGCTCCTGGCAGGCCCGACATCGGCCCTTGAGGCATAAAAAGCTCAATACCGGCACATTGTCATACCAGCCGATTTGCGCTCCACACTGTGGGCAGGCTGATCGTGGCGCCATGATCGACCACCCTTTCGGGACACGATGGATGCAGACGGTCAGAAAACTGCCGATGATGATTCCCAGAATAAAGACGCTGACCCAAACAATCCAGTGAGACATAAATGCCACATATTCCGTAGTTAATTCGACCAGGGTGAGTTTACGTATATTTCAGTTTACAATCCCAAAATGACCTGATATTCTCCCTTAGATAATTCGCCTAGCCAAGGATGCGAGACATTCATGAATACGCGACCGAAACCCACCCCTTCAGACGATGCTCCGATTAAACGCAAACGACCGGAAGCCCTGACCCAACGGGAACAGGAAATCCTTCAACTCATCTGGTCCGGGCTGGAAAATAAAGAAGTTGCGCAGCGGCTAAAAATTAGCGTCAAGACCGTGGAAGCCCATCGTGCCAATATGATGAAAAAAGTTCGCGTGTCAAATGCCGCACAGCTACTCAACGCGGCTATTCAGGAAGG
>LXTH01000241.1 GCA_001643555.1 Nitrospirae bacterium SPGG5
GGTCACAGAGCCCCGCTAGGCTCCCTCGTCGCGCCTTGCCCCGATCACAAATCTGGGCCTCCCAATTGTCCCGGTTATTTCGTGACGGACCCTTAGCGCACCTGGCACAATACAAAAATGTCTCATCACCACCGAGGTGACCACGACTTTTTGTATTTCACCATGCACACCAATATCTTGCACGTCTTTTTTGTGCCCAACTGCCGTTTCCAGGTTCAAAAACTTCAATTCCATCACGCCAAGCCATGTTCTTTTTCAGGCGAAAACCTTTGAAATAGTATGATATACCGAGTGTCGATTCCAAGCACCTCATTTTGAAAAAAGACTCCGCGATGCGACCACCCTCATCGTTCGTTCGGTTACTCCTGTAAATACAGAATTGCTCGCCGGGACTGACATCCGGTTTGTGGGTACTGCCACGAGTGGAATTGATCATATTAATCAGGCCTACCTGACTCAACGAAACATTGGTTTTGCCGATGCTGCCGGAAGTAATGCCAATTCAGTCGCAGAGTATGTGCTGACTGCCTTGGTAACTGTGGCCTCTCGATTCAAGATTTCGTTGAGGGGAAAATCATTAGGGATTGTTGGTGTTGGTCGAATTGGACGTCTTGTCGCGAAGAAGGCTCAGGCCCTAGGCATGACGGTCATTCTTCATGACCCACCCCTTGCACGAGAAACTGGTGACACCTGCTACCAATCGCTTGACGAGGTATTGCAGGCGGATTGTGTAACTCTCCATGTCCCCCTTATTAAAGARGGAATTGATACGACCATYCATTTGWTCGGGGAGGAACAACTGGCTCACATGTCGCCCTCTTCTGTGTTGATCAATACTTCGCGTGGAGAAGTCGTGGACAATYTYGCCCTTCTCMASKCYATYRARMAKAAKSAWCTCCRAGGCGCGGTYCTGGATGTGTGGGAAGGSGARCCATCCATCAATTGGGAACTAGCCAATCGTGTGACCATTGCCACACCTCACATCGCTGGCTATTCCTTCGACGGAAAAGTCAATGGCACCATAATGATTTACCAAGCCGCTTGTCGCTATTTTGGGGTTGCTCCTATCTGGCAGGCTCCAGTCGATTACTCTCAGCCTTCAGACTCGGTGAATTCAATCGATGCCCACGACCAGGAACTACAAGCCCTTGTCTTTCAATTAGCCACCCGGTTCTACGATCTTCAGGGTGACGATGCCCGTATGCGATCCTTGTTAACTCTACCTTCTTCAGAACGCCCTGCGGGCTTTGACCAACTTCGCAAGGATTACCCCACACGTCGAGAGTTTTTCRCTTCACCGGTKGGTCTTCARCAGGCATCCCCTACCTTAGTTTCGGGATTGGCAGACCTTGGATTTTCAATTTATCATGTTGAAAAATAAMGGAAATTTAATATTATCTTGACAGARTGACACAKCATRATATARATTAACGTAATTCCGATCGGTTTTATGTTAATTAAAATGATCAGGGTACCTTTAAAAATCACGTATGGAATTTTGGTGGCGCTAGAACTGGCGTTGCGGTATGGCACGGCCCCGGTTCAGGCCAAGGTGATTGCCAAACGGCAATCGATCCCCATTCGTTTTATTGAACAGGTCTTACAGACCTTAAGGCAAGGCGGGGTCGTTGATAGCGTGCGGGGAGCTCAAGGCGGGTATTCTTTGAAAACGGCTCCTTCCGACCTCTCGTTGGCCGATATCGTTGAAGCCATGAATGGCTCATTGGAAACAGATGTACGACCAATGCCTACCAATGGGCAGACAACACGTCCTATACATCATGAGGCCTTATTATCTACAATATGGGACCGCGTTCGCCAAGCGGAGCTGGACGTGTTGAATTCGGTCACCTTGGAAACCCTGACCAAGCAATACACGCAGTTGGAACAAGAACAGGTTCCCATGTACCACATTTGAATGGTGGAGTAATCGTTTANTGGGAATGTTGAAAAAAGCCGCCAGCGGCGTTCTCGCCCTTTTGCCGTGCTCACGTACTRTGAGTAYGCTCCGCTCGTCAAAATGGCTGCGGCCTTGCTGGACGAACTTTTTTGAACATTCCCTCCCACTGACGATGCGTAGCTCATTTGGAGCTTTTATTGGCTGTTGGAGTGCAATATTCAACAGGCCCTTTATTGGAAATAACAGACCGTTCAGGTCAAATTTATCAGTTATCGTGAGCACGTTGATTTCATTACAGACTTTTTTCGGAGGCGCATCATGAACACGGGCCGGTTATCCACGATTCCCGAGATCCAGACCATTCCCATTCCTCAGGATATTCAAGAGGAGATTGAAACGTTTGAAGATGAAGTCACGCGTTTGCAATCTGGTGAAACCTCCATGGATCTCTTCAAGCCGTTTCGCTTGCAATACGGCATCTATGGGCAACGTCAGCCTGATGTGCAAATGATTCGCATCAAAATCCCGTTTGGTGGGATGACCGCCAATCAACTCCGTCGAATTGCGGAATTGACGGACACCTATGCGACAGGCGTGGCTCATGTCACGACGCGCCAAGACATTCAACTCCACTACGTTCCGCTAAGCGATGTCAGCACGATCATGCGAAAGTTAGCCGAAGTCGATGTGACGACGAGGGAAGCCTGTGCCAATACCGTGAGAAACGTGACAGCCTGTCACTTGGCTGGTGTGTGCCAAGGTGAAGTCTTCGATGTGACGCCCTACGCGAAGACCATTGCCTATCACTTGCTACGAAATCCATTAACGCAAACTCTGCCACGGAAATTTAAGATTGCCTTATCGGGGTGCCGACATGATTGTGCCATGACGCCCATCCACGACATCGGTCTGTTGGCCGCAAAAGCCGAAGATGGAACTATTGGGTTCAGGATGGTTGTGGGTGGCGGTTTGGGCGCCGCCCCTCGGATCGCACATCTGCTTCGTGAATTCGTACCGATGGACGACCTCATTCCCTCGATCGAAGCCGTGATTAAAGTCTTTGATAACCTCGGCAACCGGAAAAACCGTAGCAAAGCTCGGATGAAGTTTGTGATTGAAAAGTTAGGCTTTGAGAAATTTCGTGGTCGCTGGGAAGAAGCGTATGAAACGCTGTTTGGAAAAGCACCAACACACCAACCTATAAAATTACTCGACCACCAGGACCCGGCGCCCCTCATCATGCCCACGAAAAACGGTTCGAACGGCAATGGCAGCAACGGTGGAGGCACGATCTCGGAAACGCCCTTTGCCATGTGGCGGCGAACGAATGTGGTGAAACAGCGGCAAGAAGGATTTGCGGCGGCGGTGCTCAGGCTCCCCTCGGGGGATATTACCGCCGATCAAATGCTGACTGTCGCTGACCTGGCTGAAAAATATTCCAATGGCAACATCCGGACCACCATCGGGCAAAATCTGATCATTCGATGGATTTCGGATGGGCAATTAGAAGCGTTGCACCAAGAACTGGAGGCTCATGGATTGGGTCAACCCGGTGCCAATAAGACCGAAGATATTGTCGCGTGCCCGGGAACCGACACTTGTGGTCTGGGCATTACATCTTCCAAAGGCCTGGCCCGTGCTTTGGCCGATATCTTTCCTCCAGGCCAAGTCCCTGAGGATTTAAAAGGCACGACGATTCAAATCAGTGGCTGCCATAATTCCTGTGCCCAACATCACATAGCCACCATCGGATTACATGGGGTTGGGAAACGCATTGGTGAACATATTGCACCGGTGTATGAACTCCACCTGGGTGGGCAAATCAATGGCACTGCGCAGATAGGACAAATGACCGTGAAACTTCCGGCCAAAAATGTACCAGCCGCCGTGTCGCATGTCGTTGACCTGTACCGGCGTGACCGACAAGAAGGGGAAAGCCTCTTCGCCTTTATCAAGCGAACCGGAAAGGCCAAGTTGAAAGAAGCATTGATTCCGTTTTCCATTTTGCCTCGCTATGAAGAAGACCCATCGTACTATATGGATTGGGAAGCAGATCAGGAATTTTCCGTGGAAGATCTCGGGCCGGGCGAATGTGCGGGAGGCGCGGTGGAGATGATCGACA
>LXTH01000035.1 GCA_001643555.1 Nitrospirae bacterium SPGG5
ACCCGGATCACCCGTGTAGCGCGATACCAATTCATCCGCCCACCGATGGACCATGAGTCGGAGTAATTTGAGGGTAATCGGCCCACCCACGTATCGTTTCCCCATAGCCAAGTTTTCATTGCCCCCATCGTAGGCGCAGGCTTCCATTACCAATTTGCTATTTTTCCGACCAATCCGTCCCCAGCTCGACACGGTGGCGCCGCTCTCTTTGGCTTTGCTTAATGGCTCAACCCCTTGACAATGGGAATGGGAAAATTCCAAAGCTGGCATCGGCTCATCCACAACCTCGAAGACCTGGGACCGGGTCAAATCCGCTTTGAGAATATCAGCCATCTGGGTGCCAATTGGGTTGCCGGCATTCGCCCCCGCTTTCCCATCGCCAAATCCCATGACCCAAATCGGGATCTTTTGAAATTCCGAGCGTTTCGTTTCTAAAAACACATCGGCGGCATTTGATTCAAACAGCACCAACCCACTCACACCCAAAAGAGCAATGAATGCCAAGAAACCACGTTGTGTGAGCATTGTTAAGAATCCAGGTTAACGGTAAACTGAAATTGGATATCGTAAAACGGCTCAGGCATATCTGAGGCAAACGGCGGTAAGGGTGTCGCATTCAACACTGCCCGTTTGGCTGCTACATCATAATACTCATTTCCCGATGATTGTTCGATAGCCAAATTCCTCACCCCACCCTGGCGTTCAATTCGAAATGTTAATATCACTCGAAGTGACCTACCTGAACGAATGTCCACCTGAGAAGCGATCCACTCTCGATCGATTTTAGACCAGACACGCCCCCAATACGCATTGCCTTCGGAGGAAGAGCCGGAGACTTGAAAGGTCGTGGTGGTATTTTGCATCCCGCTATCYGTGGGCGTCGACAAGATGTGATGCGCTTCAGGAACCTGAACCTCCGGAATAATCAGCTTGGCAATTTTCTGGTCTAMCGCATGTGGCTGTACCGTTTCAGGAGGAACCACYGCCRACTTCTTMGGCHTCGACTTGKTCAGATCAACGRCYGCTAACTTTGGGRCRTYCGAAGGAATGACGATGCCKGCGAGTTYTTGGCGTGGTATGGGTTGACKGTCCCGAACCGGTGGAATCGGCACGGGAAYRGCCWGMRTTTTCTYGGTTGGARGAACATTAAATTTTCTCACCTCAGGCACCACCASCGATTGGASAATGTGTTTCATGGAATCCGCCACCCGGTTTTGAGGGCGCGGCTTTGGTTGAAGCTCGGCGGGATTCGGCACTGGGGTCACCTTTTCCATCTGTGGCGCCTGACCAGGGGTCGTAATTTTCGGAGATGTCACGGCCGTGCCCTGGGATTTGGGAGATATTGGTTCCGACTTCGGAGTCACAGGTGAAGGAATCCTAGCCTTCGGTGTCTGGGTTTTTTGAGGGATAGACACGGACTGAACTGCCTGTCTCAAGGTTTCCGCCAGTGAACTGATGGAGGGTACTGAGGGAGCCGGTGTCACGCGGTCAGGCAAAGCTTTCCGGGTAGAAAGTTGCGGGGCTTGCGGAATGACCGGCATCGGGATCGCTTGGCTTTCATCATCGTTTTTCACAGGTTGAGCCGGTAATTGGGTCACAGCAGGGGCGTTCTCAATCGGAGTCATTTTTCTGGATTGTGGAATGACCACTCCCTCAATGGCATCAACAATCGATTGCGTCACACGCTCGGTTTGAATAGGCGCGGGCGGTGGCGGCACCGTAGCCTTCCCTACGGTCGCCGGTTCTTTGCTGGGTGGAGCCACTCTGGGCTCGGGAAGCGTCACCAGATCAACGTGGTAGGAAGCTAATGGTTGCTGAATAGTCGGAGCAAATCTCACACTCATGAGGCCCAATAGGAGAAGGGCATGCACCAACAATGAGGTCGCCAGCATTCGCGTAAGTCGGCTATCCACCTGCGCGGATGAATCAGCCAATTGCAGCGTGATGAGATTAGCATGGCCGGCATAGGACATAACATCTTGCGCTTCCATCGCGCCCACAGATCAGTCTAAGTCTTGGGAAAAATTCTAGAAGACCTCAACGGATTCTTCCTCGACTTTCGCCCCTTTCAGACTGGTCACCATTCCCAAGCGTTCGATACCCGCTTGTTTCACTTCATCCATCACCTGGACAATTCGGCCATAGGAAATTTTACTGTCGGCGCGCAGATACACGGACACCACCGGATTCGTGGCTTTCGCTTCATGCAGTCGTTTGCGCAGACTGAAAATCGTGACGCGATCCTTTCCGATATAGATGGCTTCGTCAGGTTCTATGGAAATAATGAGACGTTCGCCCGGGGTGATGGTATTAGAGGAGGAACTGGGGAGGGTGATGTCGATGCCTCGATGAAGCATGGGCGCCGTCACCATAAAGATCACCAACAACACCAGCATGACATCCACCAGCGGGATAATGTTAATCTCGGACAAAAAACGGCGGTGGCGGGATTCATATATCACCGAACAACTTCAGCCTCTTTGATGTCACTCACTATTTCATCCAGGGCATTGAGAAATTCAATGCTAAAGGCCTCGACGCGATAGGAGCTTTTTCGAATTTTCGTTAGAAAGTAGTTATAGGCAATCACCGCAGGAATGGCCGCGAACAGACCAGCAGCGGTCGCCACAAGTGCTTCCGCCACACCCGGCGCTACCGCGGCAATACTCGACGAGCCTTGCTCCCCTATCTCCTGGAAGGCATTCATTATACCAATGACTGTCCCAAACAGCCCGATAAACGGAGTAATGTTTCCAGTTGTCGCYAAAAAAGGAAGGTAACTTTCTTGTTGGCTAATTTGTCCATGAATGATGTACTGGACCACCTTCTCAAGATATTGGCGATTAGGGCAACGAMCTTCSCGGGATCGCTCCAGAAGGTCACGATTCCYRAATAMGCCGCTTTGTTGATCGACTTTGTTTGTCACCSCAACGAAAACCGCTCCACTTGGACTCAGGGAGAGCGAATRTCCGATTTTTTTYAGGTTTTCGAATTCCTTAGGATTCAACTGTGACCGCTCAAAMACTTGAAGRARTTGCTCTTCTTCACGATCACTCGATCGAAACATTCTCAATTTATACACAATGATTCCCCACGACAATACCGAAAACAGCAGTAGGATAAGCAGCACAACAATCGAGACTGCCCCGAGGGATCCAAGTATTTCCATGGGGTTACTAGAAAACATCAAGGCCTCCGCTTATGCGTGTGTGGGAAAAATGAAAGGAACAAATACACGTGGAATTGAAGTTTTGGGAAACCCAACGCTGAGAAGTGTATGGCGGGGCCGACGGGATTTGAACCCGCGACCTCCAGATTGACAATCTGGCGTCCTAACCAGCTGAACGACGGCCCCATACACATACTTAGAAAGCCCAATACTCTGGCGTTTTGCACCCAGCACCTCCTTAGAGGTTCCCCAAGGAACTGACTGAGCGGTATGGCCTAGGCTATATGGATTTGTCTACACGTAATGGTAGGCGGAACAGGGCTTGAACCTGCGACCTCTGCCTTGTAAGGGCAATGCTCTCCCAACTGAGCTATCCGCCCATGCGATCAATTTCAAAATCGTGTAAGAATTATATCAGGCATGGGGCCCATGTCAACCTAACTGAAACCCATGAGGAAGCCCAGCATGTCGCTCTTTCGACCTTCATGACTTTACCTAGGAGCCTGTCCAAGATTAGGGATCGTCACGAGGATGTGCTGGTTTGAGTCAGATGTTTCGATCGTTTGAGGCGAATAGTTTGGACTATTTAACGAAAAGGATCGGAAGATCTGGCCACATCCAGCGCACCCGCAGTAGATCCGTCTAATCTTGGACAGGCTCCTAAAGACCATGATTACAAAGATTTGACAAGGTCAACCCATGTGAGTATAAGGCCGAATACCGCAATACGGCACACAATTCCAGGAACAGCACCACCCCACCACGCACCACGTCATGAGTTATAAAATTCGAGACCCCAATCGGCCTGTGTCTGCGGAACACCTGGAATTATTGTCTCG
>LXTH01000250.1 GCA_001643555.1 Nitrospirae bacterium SPGG5
TCTAATTCCATTCCTCTGAGTTCTTGAATATCCATACAGCTCTACCTTAGATTCCCAGCTCCCCACGAACCACAAACTTCGTGGCCAAGGGCAATTTATGTCCAGCCAGACGAAAGGCTTCCTCCGCCACACTCCGACTCACATCGTCCATTTCATAGAGTATTCGACCGGGCTTAACCACAGCCACCCAAAACTCTGGACTACCCTTCCCTTTTCCCATTCTAACTTCAGCGGGCTTTTTGGTAACCGGCTTATCGGGGAAAATCCGTGTCCAAATACGTCCGCCACGTTTGACGTAACGCGTCATGGCAATTCTGGCTGCCTCAATCTGTCTGGCAGTAATTCGTCCAGGCTCGAGTACCTTCAGACCAAACTGGCCAAACGACACGTCTCCACCACGGTAGGCCTTTCCATACATCCGGCCTTTATGAACTTTTCGATATTTAACTTTTTTGGGTGCTAACATAATAAATTACGTTTTCCCGTYTTCACAATAAGGYAAGAGAAGGCTCACCTTTACTTGAAGAAGGCAGCTCCGCATCACCTTTATAAATCCAARTCTTCACACCAATGATCCCCATGGTCGTATGGGATTCCGCAAAACCATAATCSACRTCGGCGCGAAGGGTATGAAGCGGGACACGACCCTCYCGSTACCATTCCGTCCTGGCAATTTCATTTCCCCCAAGTCGCCCCGCGCACGACACYCGWATCCCTTTRGCACCYAAYCGCAAGGCCGCCGCAACACTTCGCTTCATCGCCCGACGAAACGARACACGTTTYTCCAACTGTAAGGCAATATTTTCGGCYACCAACTGCGCATCCAAYTCTGGTTTTTTAATTTCCTTGACCGTGACGTACACCTCACGACCATATTTCTGCTCAAGCAGGGCCTTCAATTTATCGACTTCAGCGCCCTTCCTGCCAATGATAATACCTGGACGTGCGGTATGAATAATGGTTTTGACCTGATTGCCTGATCGCTCTATTTCCACACGAGAAATACCGGCATGATACAATCTTGTTTTAACAATTTTTCGGATCTGTACATCCTCATGAAGGAGTTTCACAAAATCTTTTTTCGCATACCACCGGGAATTCCATGTCCTGGTATATCCAAGCCTAAAGCCATATGGATGTGTTTTTTGACCCATAAATTCAGCCTACTCCTCTACATGCTAAACTGGATGTCCTAAACATTCTGTCAGCGTCATGACCCTCAAGAACCCTCGGATGATGCCACGACGATCGTAACATGACTGGTCCGTTTAAGAATGGGATTGGCACGCCCCATGGACCGAGCCCGAAAGCGTTTTAACACTGGACCACCATCAACATAGGCCCTGACAATCCGCAAAGAATCAGAATCGCCTAGCTCCTTTTGCCCCGCGTTCGCAACAGCAGAGTGAAGCAGTTTTTCCACAACCGGCGAGGCAGCTCGATGAAGATACTTGAGAAGCGTTAAGGCTTCAGGCACCTCACGGCCACGGATCAAATCAATCACCATCCGCATCTTTCTTGGAGTCATTCGTACAAAACGAAGGACCGCACTTGCTTCAGCCAYAGACCGTCTTCCCTTCTTTCTACTTCAGAGCAACCGCTTTTTCAGATCTCGCGGCCCCATGMCCTYTAAARAACCKGGTAGGAGMAAACTCACCAAGTTTATGCCCWACCATATTTTCAGWSACATACACAGGAATAAACTTYCGTCCGTTRTGAACGGCAAATGTGTGGCCGATCATTTCAGGAATCACCGTCGAACGACGCGACCARGTTTTAATYAAYTTATGGTCRCGGGYGTCATTCATTTTTTCGASCTTCTTCAWCAGATGGTCGTCAACAAATGGCCCTTTYCGRATTGAACGAGGCATACAGRACTCCGCGCGGRACTATTTTTTCCGCCGTGAAATAATAAATCGAGAAGARGCTTTTTTCTTTTTACGCGTCTTGAAACCCTTGGTCGGAAGACCCCATGGTGAAACCGGATGGGGATTCCCTTGACCGGATTTCCCTTCGCCACCACCATGAGGATGGTCAACGGGATTCATCGCCACGCCTCGGACGTGTGGCATTTTCCCAAGCCAACGAGAACGCCCTGCCTTCCCAATGTTGACATTTTCATGATCCAAATTTCCCACTTGCCCAACAGTCGCCATGCAAGTCCCTAAAATCCGCCTCATCTCTCCAGARGTCAGTCGAACCTGAATRTAATGACCTTCCCGACCCATGACCTGCGCYGACGCGCCTGCGCTTCGAGCCAATTGCCCACCCTTGCCTGGTTTGAGTTCAATATTATGAATGGTTGTCCCCAGCGGCATGGCAGAAAGTGGAAGGGCATTCCCCGGTTGAATATCAGCACCAATTCCTGCCTGAACCATGGCCCCAACTTGCAATCCAACCGGGGAAAGGATGTATCGCTTTTCTCCATCGACATAATGGAGTAACGCAATCCTCGCCGACCGATTTGGATCATATTCAATGCGAGCAACCTTAGCAGGCACGTTAAACTTATTCCGCTTAAAATCAATTTGCCGATACAGCCGCTTATGACCACCACCACGAAATCGGACCGTAATCCGACCTTGGTTATTCCGCCCGCCAGTCTGGGTCTGCTTTTTCGTCAGGCCTTTCTCAGGACGTTCAGACGACAGCTTTTCGCCAACAATGGCAGTCATACCCCGACGTCCTGGGGATGTAGGTCTGTATGGTTTTACTGGCATTATTTATCCGTTTTCCTTATGACCAAAGTTCTATCACGCACCACGATTCTATGCACTTTCATAGAGGTCAAGCTTTTCACCTTCTCGAAGCGTGATGATTGCCTTTTTCCAATCTGCACGTTTCCCCACAAATCGACCTTGTCGCTTCTTCTTCCCCATCATATTCATGACATTCACCGTCTTGACCTTTACCTTCAAGACAGATTCCACGGCATGTCGAACTTCAACCCGACTGGCATCCTTCCTGACAACAAAAGCGATTCGATTGGCCTGCTCCTGAAGACGGGTAATTTTCTCAGTCAAAAGAGGTTTAATGAGAATATCAAAAGGATCGCGCTTTTTTATGCCCATAACTCCTGAACCTTTTCCACTTGATCTTTCAAAATAACAAGCGACTCATAACGAAGAACGTCGTAAACCGTCAACTCACTAGGCCTGACAACCTTCACGTATTTCAAATTCCGCACAGCCCGATATAAGCTGACATTCCCTTCACCTACCACTAACAAGAGCGAACGACTCAAACCAAACTTGGCTAATGCCGCAGCAACCTGCTTCGTCTTAGGCTCCGAAAGAGGCAATTCAGAAAGTATGGTCAATTCACCATCAGACTGCTTTGAAGAGAGCGCACTTTGCATTGCGCCTCGATACATTTTCTTGGGTATGGAAAAATCATATCCGCGGGGCMRWGGTCCAAAGACGGTTMCTGCCAAATGGAATACAGATTATTTTATAGCCTTTTTGAATATCGGATTAATTTCTAGTACTGCAATTGGCGGTCTATTAATATACAAAAAAATGAAAAAGGGAGCTAAACAAGAAAAATCATTACAAAAAGATGTAATGGAATCTTCACCAATAAAAACAAAAAAACAATCATTATCTAGATTAACCAAAGAATTATCTACAAAAATAAACTCTAAAATGAATTTTAGTGATAATCAAGAAACAATTCAAAATAACAAACTTGAAGAAATTTTAGAAAATATAGAACTGCAAAAGGAAAAAATGTCACAGGAAAAAGAGCAATTAGAGAAGAGCCATCCAGATTCGGAATCATCTATACAATGACTCATTATCAATGTTCCAACTGTGATATCTCAGGAAAAACTTCTGATGAAGTAAAAAAGAATGGATGTAACTGTGGAGGTAACCATCTCTTCTTTCTTGATCCTGAAGATCATAAAGAAGAACAATCTCAAAAGAAAGATGCACGAAATGAAAAGAAAAAACTGTATGACCATGCTCTTGGAAAAA
>LXTH01000061.1 GCA_001643555.1 Nitrospirae bacterium SPGG5
TTCAATTTTCTCGAGGCTGTTATTACAAAGATTGCGCGTTCTGTGCGCTGACGCTTGATCATCAAAATTTTCGGCAAAAAGATCCGGCGAAAGTCGTTGATGAATTACAATACCTTTCAAAAAAATATGATACGCCATTTTTCTTTTTTACGGACGAATGCCTAGCCTTATCCCCTGCTCGCCGGCTGTGTAAAGAAATCATCAATCGTGAGTTTGATATCCAATGGACAGCGGAATTTCGATTTGAGAAAAATCTTTCACACGATTTACTCACCCAATTGCGAGACGCCGGATGTCATAAGATCGTCTTTGGGTTAGAAACCTATAACAAGCGCATGATGGACTTTATGCAGAAGGGCATAAAACAGGAGAGCATAGACCGGATTTGTTCCGATTGTGTTGATCTGGGCATCGCCGTGCATTGTTATATCATCGTCGGTTTCCCAACTGAAACCGAGGAAGAAGCGTTGGAGACCATGAATTTTATTGTGGATACGACCAAGTTGAATTCCTCCTATGGCTTTTCTTGTCAGCCCTGTTTGTTCGACCTCGAAAAGGAAGCCCCAATTATGAGCGACCCCGGAGGCTATGGGGTTCAGCGAATCATGCGTCCTGCTTCAGAAGATTTAAGTCTTGGGTTTTTCTATGAAGTGAAAGAAGGAATGACTCCTGAAGAGGCAGAAAAGTTGTACCAATATATCTATGGAAAAATTAGTGAAGTGGTGGTTGAGTTGCCGTTTAATTATTCGATGGCCGATGGCCTTCTCTATATTGCGCGCCACAAAAAACAACATGCTGCGGAGTTTTCCACTGTTTCATAAAGCTGCGTGTGAATGGAAGGATGGGATACCCCGTTAGAGTGTTAAACCGAAAGAGAGTGTGATCGTTTCATGGATGTCATGGGAGTGGCGACATCAGCAAAAGATTCTGGTCGGTCGGGAAATCCGAGTTTGCTCTTTGAGTATGCCTTAAAGTTTCTTCTGATCTCCGCATTTTTAGAGTTAGTGCTCTACCGGTTAGCGTCACGGATGGGTATGCATATGGCCAAGCTGGCTGAAAAGTCTGAAGCCATTCGCCTGACGTTTAAAACCCTCTCTTCCCTAGGTTTCGTCCTGCTCAATGTCACCTCAATTTTGCTCTTTTTAGTGTTATTTATTTTGCTGATTGAAAAGTTCAAACCATCGATTTGGACTGGGAGCTTTGATCGCCTGTTAGTGCCATCCGTATCCCTCCTCATTGTCATCACCATCGTCTTTTTGGTGTTTCCCCCAGCCATGTTGGGATCTGTTATTTATAACATCGTCTCGTTGGCGATTTTTTTAATCCTCATGGCCGAATTTTTTGTGTCGCATCGTTTGTGGAGCCAACGCATCACGGTTGGGTGCTTTGTACTTGGGATTTTTGGGTGGATCTATTATCAAACGGCCACGACTTCGTATGGACTCCTCGGAATACTCGATGCCCCACCGCTCGTCCATGAAATCAGTCGAGGAGGGGAAGCGTTTTTGGTGTTGGCCAGTATTCTCGTCTTCTGGTCATATGGGAGTACCTCACTCTTTACGAAGAATAAAACCCAACGGAAGTGGGCCCTGACTCTTCTCGCCAGCGGAGGTATCACCTTTTTTACGATGCTGTATATTGACTTTTTCTTGTCGCTGTATAACCCGGCACTTGCCGAGGATGCGAGAAAAGCAGGACAGGGACTTGGTTGGGTGTTCCAAATGGGAATGGGCTACACCTTTTATTTGCCATTTGCGTTGTATCTAGCGGGCTTTACCTGTTGGGCCTACACCGTGATAAAATTAGTGCTGATTGGACGGCTGGCAGGGTATGGTCTTGGGTTAATGTTTATGGCTGGGTATGCTCTTCAATTATCACATTTAACAATGATGGTGGTCGTGGGGCTGATCCTCATGACGATTGATAAGCGTGGAACGTTAGGGAAGTTGAGAAACAAAATCGGAGAACCTGTGGTGTATTCCCCGGTTACCCCTGTGTTGGGCGGAATACGTTGAGAGGACGCGTGGAAACAATGGAACAACAACAAGATGTCGCAGCCGAAACGGAAAGCACTGTGTCAGAAAATCCTCCCGCACAAGAGGAACAACTGACACCCGATCAGGAAATCACAGAGCTGGAGAAGCTGTTAAGTGAAGAGCCGGATGACTTTCAGGCTCGATGTCGGCTCGGAGAATTATATTTTGGCAAAGGTCGGATGGATGAAGCGCTGACCGAGGTCAAAAAAGCCATTGAAATGGCCGAGGGATTGAGGGTCGAAATGGATCGGTCACTCGCCATGTATTACTCCAACCTTGGTACAATTTACGGGACGAAGGGCATGATGGATGATGCACGTCCTCAGTTTGAACGAGCCTTAGAGTTGAATCAATATGATGTGTTGTCGTTGTTCAATTTGGGAAGACTGCAAAGTGAGAAAAAAGAGTATATGCTGGCCAAGGATTACTTTGAGCGATTAATTGAAATTACTCCAGAGGATCCGATTGCCTGGTATAATCTGGCAGGGGTGTATGAACAATTGGATAATCCACAGATCTCCGACTTTAATACGCTGGATATGGCTGTCCAAGCCTACATGAAGGTGTTGGAATTCGATCCCGCGCATTTAGAGTCCAGTTTCAAATTAATGGACATTTCCTTTACGCTGAAAAAGAGCGATATGGCCGTGAAGATTATGGAAGACGCTGTGGATCATAGCCCGGACGAACCCTTGGCGTATTACAATCTCATCAATACGTATGAAAAGTGTAAAATGTTTGACCAGGCGGAGGAGGCTCGTCAGCGATTGAAACAGCGGTTTGCGAAACGGTCAAAAGAGAAAAGTCCGAGTTAGTTTTTGGTAACTACTCAGGTTGCCTCAATTTTGKCTCAGGACAAGGCGCGAGGAGCACAAAACCGGAGCGTATATGAAAAAATACGTGAGGATTTGAGCACCACAGCAACGCAGGCCTGGGACAAAAGGGAGGTGACCTGAGTAGTTACAAACCGTTTAGTCTTCAAGGCTTCCTGGTTTTCGCCGTACCTTCTTGAGGCCACCACGTTGTTTTTTTTGATCCAACCGACGTTCGATGACACCATGAGGCACATGCGTTTTCTTTCGAAATTTTGCCGGCTGTAACGCACTGCTCAAAAGAGTTGAAAAACGTTCTAGAAGCACGACTCGGTTGGCTGCTTGGCTTCTGGTACCCTGGGCATGAAGATACAAAACCCCGTCTTTGGTGATCCGGGTTTTGAGTTGTGTGGCAATTTTCGTCTTCTGGCTATGAGTCAAATATTTCGAGGACCACACGGGAAAATGAAGCGTGACCCGTGTATTGACCTTGTTCACATTCTGTCCACCAGGGCCACTACTACGAGAAGCCGTAATCTGAACTTCTTGGTTCGGAATCTCGAGCTGTGTGGTTATCACAATCATGGGACACCTTCATTCACCTACTCCTATCGGAAGGGCTCAATGGCAGGTTAACCTTCATTGCCGTTTTTGACAAGACGTTGTGACATGAAAGTCTTACATCAAAAGGAGATGGGGGAAATAAAGAAACTCGGAGGTAGATGATTTCCACAAGGAATCGGGGGCGGGGGACTGATCCTTGGCAGATCAATCACCCACGCCCCGCGAAGGATAGTGTTGACACCATTTAACAACAACTTGTTACTTCGACTCAATCGGTATCAATTTGGGTTTAGCCTCTTCTTGTTTCGGCACCTTGACGATCAAGACGCCTTTGTCGTAGGTCGCCTTCGCCTCATTGGGTGTCACATACTTCGGCAAGTTAAAGCTTCTGCCAAAGGTTCCGTAATGGGCTTCCCGAACATGATAGCCGTCCTTATTGTCTTCATGCTCAACCTTTCGTTCTCCATGAATGTCCAGGATACGATCAGTTACCGAGATGTTCACATCCTTCATATCAATTCCGGGCAACTGTGTCTCCAAATATAGGCTGTCTGTGTCTTCAT
>LXTH01000098.1 GCA_001643555.1 Nitrospirae bacterium SPGG5
GGAAACACGCCTCAGGTCCCCACGACCAACAAAGGAAAGAAAGCATGAAAATACGTTCAACCACAATCCTCTCGGTCCGGCGAAATGGAGCCGTGACCATGGGCTCCGATGGCCAAGTCACCGTGGGCACCACGGTGATGAAAGCCAATGCCCGCAAGGTCCGGCGTCTGTATCATGACAAAATCCTGGCCGGATTTGCTGGAGCCACGGCGGATGCGTTTACCTTATTTGAAAAGTTCGATGTGAAGCTGGAAGAATACCGAGGGAATCTGACGCGGGCGGCCGTTGAGTTGGCGAAAGATTGGCGAACGGATCGGGTGCTGCGTCGCTTGGAAGCGTTGCTGGCTGTCTCGGATGGCACGCAGTCCTTTATCCTGTCCGGGACGGGCGATGTGATTGAACCCGAAGATGGCATTATGGCCATTGGTTCTGGCGGGCCGTATGCCCTAGCGGCGGCTCGGGCTTTGATAGCCAATACGGAGTTAGATTCGAAGACTATTGTGCTGGAATCCATGAACATTGCCGGAGGCATTGATATTTACACGAATCGAGAAATCGTTATTGAAGAGTTGCACCTATGATGAAAAAAACAGACACCCCTACTCAGCCTGTGAAATTAGATGACATGACTCCGCGACAAATCGTTGAAGAGTTGGATCGCTATGTGATTGGTCAGAGCGACGCCAAACGGATGGTCGCGATTGCGTTGCGAAACCGGTGGCGCCGGCAACAATTGGACCCTGAACTTCGAGAAGAAATCTACCCTAAAAATATCATCATGATCGGGCCAACAGGGGTGGGTAAAACAGAAATCTCGCGCCGCATTGCGAAGCTCGCGGATGCGCCCTTCATAAAAGTCGAAGCGTCCAAGTTCACGGAAGTGGGCTATGTTGGCCGAGATGTCGAATCCATCATCCGCGATCTGACGGAACAATCTGTGAACATGGTCAAAAGCTCTTCGCTGGAGCGAGTGGAACGCAAGGCCGAAGATATGGCGGAAGAACGTGTATTGGATTTATTGCTACCTTCGAGCAAGCCACGGACCACCGGTTTCCAGGATGATGGCGAGGAAGCGAATGGTAAAGAAGCCATGGAGCCAGTAGATTCTACTCGGCAGAAGCTGCGCAAGCAGTTACGCGAAGGGACTCTGGATAAACGAACCGTGGAAATCGAAGTCAAGGAACGCGGTCTACCGGTCGGCATTATTTCGAATATTGGTGGCATGGAAGACATCGAAAATAATCTTCGGGAAATGTTGGGTGGCATGATGCCGGGCAAGAGGAAAAACCGGATCATGAAAATTCCCGAGGCGTTGAAATATTATACCCAAGAGGAAGCACAAAAGCTTCTCGATATGGATGAAATCACTCGTGAGGCCGTCAATCGTGTGGAAGAGTCAGGCATCGTGTTTCTTGATGAAATCGATAAAATCGCGGGTAAGGAAAAAAATATGGGACCCGATATTTCACGCGAAGGCGTGCAGCGAGACTTACTGCCAATCGTCGAGGGCTCGACCATTCATACGAAGTACGGCCCGGTTCGGACGGATCATATTCTTTTCATCGCCGCAGGCGCGTTTCATGCGGCCAAGCCGTCAGACCTGATTCCGGAGTTGCAAGGCCGGTTTCCAATCCGAGTTGAATTAGAGGCCCTGACAAAAGAGGATCTGGTTCGGATCTTAACGGAACCTCAAAGCGCTCTCGTGAAGCAATATAAAGCCTTGCTGCAAACTGAAGGCATCACGCTTGAGTTCACGAAAGATGGCGTTGAAGAAATTGCCGCCACCGCCGTCGAGGTCAATGATCGAACGGAAAACATTGGTGCACGACGGTTATTCACCGTTGTGGAGCGATTGTTAGAAGATGTGTCCTTTGACGCGCAAGAACTGGTTGAGAAAAAAGTGGTCATTGATGCAGCCTATGTCACAGGGCATTTGAGCGATATTGTGAAGGATCAGGATCTGAGCCGGTATATCCTGTAGAGGGACGTAACGCGTAATCCGTGAAGCGTAAAGCGTGAAAACATTTTTTTTCGCTTCACGCATAACGGATCACGATTCTAAAAAGCCATGGAACGATTGATTAAGAAAGCCGATGTTCTGGTTGAGGCGTTGCCGTATATTCGGACGTTTGCGGGAAAGACCATCGTCATTAAATACGGTGGAAAAGCCATGACCGAGGATAATCTGAAAGACGGCTTTGCCGAGGACGTGGTATTGATGAAATATGTTGGACTCAATCCGGTGATCGTTCATGGAGGCGGACCACAGATTAATGAGATGCTTTCTCGTTTAGGCATTCAGTCGACTTTTAAGCGAGGCGTTCGAGTCACGGATCAAGCAACCATGGATGTGGTGGAAATGGTCTTGGGAGGAAAAATCAACAAAGAAATCGTGACCATGCTCAACCAGCATGGCGGCCGAGCCGTGGGCATTACCGGCAAAGATGGAAAGTTAATCCTCAGTAAACCCTTTAGTGCGCGGGCTTGGGCTCAGGGGCTCAGCCAAGATGCACAAAGTCATTCTGATGAAGATTATGGATTTGTGGGCGAAGTGGATACAATCGATCCGGCAATCCTGACCATGCTTCAGCAGGATAATTTTATTCCAGTCATCGCACCAATTGGTGTTGATCGAAAAGGAAAGCCGCATAATATCAATGCCGATCTTGTAGCCGGTGCCATTGCCGGTGCGTTGAAAGCTGAAAAGCTGTTGGTCCTGACCGATGTAAAAGGAATCCGTGATTCGGACAATCGACATCTCTCCACTCTCTCGAAAAAAGACGTCGAACGAATGGTGAAGAAAGGCACGATCAACGAGGGCATGTTGCCCAAAGTCCGGTCGTGTTTGAAGGGCATCGAAGCGGGTGTGCACAAAGCGCATATTATCGATGGACGCATCCCTCGTGCAATTCTCTTAGAAATTTTTACAGACAAGGGCATAGGCACGGAAATTGTGGCGTGAGAACCGTGATCCGTGATGCGTAAAAAAAGAGGGTACCTCTAAAAACCAGGCATTTTTTGTGAGGGCAAGGAAGCCGCGCGCGGAAAACCGGAGTGTATGGGCGAATACATGAGGATTTGAGCACGCGGCTGACGCCGCCATCACGGAAAAGGACGGTTTTTAGAGGTGCCCAAGAGTGTCCCCACGCATGACGCTTTACGCATAACGAAGAATTAACCAGATGAAACTCGCGAAATCGCAAACCAGCCCTGATAGTAAAAATCGTTCGACCGTTCCCCAACCCGATCGAAAGTCCGTTCTTTTATTAGTCCATCTGCAAAATGATTTTTGTCCAGGTGGGGCCTTGGCAGTGGCCGAGGGCGATCAAGTCATTCCCATTGCCAATGCATGTATTCGCTTCTTTACCCGTGAAGGGTTTTCGATTGTTGCAACACGGGATTGGCATCCAGAGAACCATTGTTCCTTTCAAGCCCAAGGCGGACCCTGGCACCCGCATTGCGTGCAAGGTTCATGGGGCTCCCAATTTCACCCTGATTTGAAAATGGCCCCGGGAACATTGATTGTGTCGGGAGCAACCAATGCACGACAAGAAGCGTATTCGGGATTCGATGGCACCTCGTTAGAAGAACGCCTTGAAGATTTAGAAGTGCAGACACTGTTTGTGATCGGGCTTGCCACGGACTATTGTGTGAAGAAAACCGTCCTTGATGCCTGTCGATTGGGATTTCGGGTCGTGGTGTTGGAGGATGGTGTTCGCGGAATCAATGCGCAACCTAAGGATTCCCAGAAAGCCCTCGAAGAGATGCAAGCAGCCGGAGCAATGATCGCCAATTCAACAGATTTGGGGATTGCTCCTTAAATCTCCTTTTCAGTGTATCTTTCCGAAACCAACAACAAAAGTTTTTAACCCGGATTCAACAGTTGACTATCCTTGATGGTATTTCATCCACTGTAGTTGCCTGACCTATTGGCTGATTTCCTTCATGAGATTCCGCGATGCGATGAAGCT
>LXTH01000094.1 GCA_001643555.1 Nitrospirae bacterium SPGG5
ATGACCGGCCATAGTTATTCGGCCAGGATGGTGGACAGTGAAACGGCGTGACGATCGTCGGCCCACGAAACTATCACCGTGACGGTTTGCAGGCCGATAGTCGGATTGTTGGGATCAATCGTTAAAACTCGTTTATAGAGAGGAAAGTCTGGCAAGGATTCATACGGTTCGTCTACTTCTACCCTACTGACGATATCCGGGTTGTACCCGGTCAGCTTCACATCTTCGAGTTTTTCTTGCGCTAATACCGTGGCCGTGGTGAGATGTTTGGCCGTGGCGGCCCCCTTCAACGACACCGTGGCCAACCCGGAAAGCGCGAGGAGCGCCATGAACACCAGGCCCATGGCAATGATGACTTCCACAAGGGTTAAGCCTTGCTGGTTGCGCATCTCTCGTCTCTTCAATTGGGTAGGCCACTTTATGTCGCCGTCATTCGTATCCACCTAAGACTACCCCTCACCCCAACCCTCTCCCCAAAGGGGCGAGGGAGCATTGAGATGTCCGTTCGCCCTGAGCACCACGAGTCGAAGGGATCAAGAGTTTCTCACTTCCGTTTTTGGAGTTAAGGACCTGAGAGAAAATAACTTGAACAATTTCGCGCCAAGATTTGGGTTGGATTTGGACGGAACGATTGAGAAAACCCCGAGGCATAGCACAGCTATGTTGAGGGTTTTTCGATTGAGGCCCGTTCAAAGATGGCCCGAAGATTGGATGCGAAATTGTTCAAGTTATTTTCTCTCAGGTCCTAAGCCTTGTTGAAAAATGTAGACTAATCGGAGGCCTGTATCTCAAAAGAAAAAATTATTGATGTTGTGCTTGGCCTCTCCGTCATGGGTACTGTGGGGGTGCTCATTGGTCTGTTGATGGGCGGGGTGTTTTTTTATATCGCAATTGGCTTGGGGTTGGCGTTAGGGTTTGGCATTGGCCTGATTGGCGGGCGACTGTTTTTTATTGGCATTCTGGTTGGTGCGGTGTTAGGCGGGGCGCTGGCGTGGCTAGTGGCCGGTTCTCACAATATTACTATTGGTGCAGGGTCAGGGGCCGCTATGGGAGGATTTCTGGGAACGTGGATCTCCATGCTTCTCGATATGTTTTTTCAGAAACCGGTCAAGGCTGTTCCGGTATCGGATCGTACCGCATCCTGACAAAACCGAAAGACAGACTTTTCTGATTCATTGGGGTAACGAAGCGAATAGACGTTGAGGGATTATGGAAAATCGTGGTGTTATGGAAAGTCGTGGTGTGCTGATTGGCTCTATCATATTTGTGTTTGGCTCGTTTATCCTGCTGATGGGCCTGTTAGTCTATGAATCATATAAGGGTAAGGCCGAGCGGGAACGACTTCTCGCGTTATCGCACAAAGCCAAGCCACGGGTAATCGAGCCGGTGAAAGTCCAAGATTTTTCAATGTATCGTACCGTTATGGGGGATGAGGGACGTGAAATGGTCGAAATCCCCGAAGGGCCATTTACAATGGGTTATGATCAAGGGAATCCTGATGAAGCTCCCGCCCATCCTGTGTATCTTCAGGCCTTCTTTATTGATCTGAAGGAAGTGACGCAGTCGGAGTACGATCGTTTTGTCAAAATGACGAAGCGAGRGGARCCCMAGGTTCCGGTCTTCGAAGAAGATATTTCAAAACTCACTRATCCGGAYTTTCCTGTWGTSGGCGTTGGGTGGAATGATGGSTTYGGSTATTGCCGGTGGGCGGGRAAGCGGTTGCCAACSGAAGCYGAATGGGARAAAGCYGCWCGRGGTGAAGGGCGTCGTATGTATCCCTGGGGTAATGAGTTTAAGTATACGTATTCCAATGTTGATGGGGATGATGATGGCTTTCCGTATCTCGCGCCTGTTGGATCGTATGAAGCCGGGCGCAGTCCCTATGGGGTGTATGATATGACCGGGAATGTGGCGGAATGGGTGGCGGATTCCTACCAGCCTCGATATTATCAAAACACACCATTTCGAGACCCCCCGGGGCCGGAGGCCTCAGAGTTTAAAGTGATTCGAGGCGGCACATGGCGTGACTCGAAGTTAAACGCACGAGTGACTAAACGGTTTTCTGCCAAGCTGTGGAGGACCGATGCCACCATGGGTTTCCGTTGCGCTCTTGATGCTGATGCCTACGAGCAGCCGGCATTATAGCCGGAGTTCCCTGAAACTTAGCGATTTTCAATCGCTGTGTAGAACGTAGCGTCTTTCTGTAGCTGTAACATCTCATCACTCGCCTGCGCGTTGAAGCGCTTCGGCGCGTAAACGCGAAGCCGCTTCGTCGAGCCCGGTGAGATCGTGAAGCTACAGGAGATGAGGCAACGGCCAAGGTTCTTTTATCATATTTTTGGTGGCCCAAAGAGCCAGGGGACCTGTTTTTACGATGGATGGTCGATTAAAGCTTATTCTGGCTGCCGTGATCTTGTTCATGGTGGGCATGCCGATTTCAGGAATCTTGCGAGGAACCAATCCTCCACCTCCTGATCCGGATCTTGCCAAGATGGCCAAACCTCTTCAGTCTACCCGATCTCATTCTCCTTCTGACTCCCCTGAGCCGATCATCAAAGAAGAAATGGTGTTTATTTCTCCTGGAGAGTTTATCCAGGGTACCACGCAAGGTGGGTATAATGAGCGTCCGGAGCGAATTGTGCCATTGGATGGGTTTTGGATTGGCCGGCATGAAGTGACGAATCACCATTATTTTGAATTTGTTGAGCAAACGGGGCATCGTAACCCTGGTCCACCGGCGCGATATGCAAAGCGTTTGGATCAGCTCCGTGGCCCCAATCAACCCGTGGCCTATGTGTCCTGGTATGATGCGGATGCCTATTGTCAGTGGAAAGGCAGGCGATTGCCCACAGAGGCGGAATGGGAAAAAGCCATGCGGGGGATAGATGGCCGGCTTTGGCCATGGGGAAATTCTCCAAGAATTTTCAAGGCGAACCTGGGTGGTGTGGAGGATGGGTTTGAGGCCACCGCGCCGGTGGGTTCTTTCCCTTTGGACCGAAGCCCTTTTGGAATCTATGATGGGTATGGAAATATGATGGAGTGGGTCAGCAATTGGTATGAGGAGCAAGTCGCGCTACCGAATGAACCTCGTGAAACCAATTTTGCCAATCGTGGAGGATATAAAACTCTTCGCGGAGCAGGGTATACCAGCCACGGAATCGATTTACGAATTACCGGAAGGAGCTTTATGGTCCCAAATTTCAGGGATGAGACGATTGGCTTCAGGTGTGCGGTATCAGAGCTAGGTAAAAACACTGATAATACCGCGTTCAAAGATTCTAAAACGTGAACGTGAGATTAGAGGAAGTCGAAGTAGTACAGAATCAAAAACACCGCCAAAAGAATATTGACAACCATCCCAGCCAGCACTATAATGTCGAACAATTTCGCATCATTTCGCATTCKKWYSWCMTCNATRAAWRAAAAGTGMACGATGAGTATCATATCGWWRAGAAAAGTGTCAAGAGTGTAATYATTTAAGGTTAACTATTTAAGTANNTTAGGGGTAAAYTATGGCGCGAACWGATCCMRTTGAAATTAAGGTCGGCAAGGCGATATTCTATRTSACCYKTKCTGTAAGTCTGTATTTCTTTTATTGGTTTGCCGGCATTCAATGYCCTTGTTRATTTCGGAACTGAATAGTYTTTAAGGAGGAGTTGGCATGCAAAAGMTYMTKTATRTWGGTATTTCGTTGGTSATTTCTGTAGCGTATTTTCAGTTCCYCGATTGGTTTYTAATGGACATGCAGGGATTGGATTACTTCTATATTCTTCGCTAAGTGATTGGGTGAAATGAATTGAATAGTATTGAAAAATTTAACACATACTTTGTCTCTTTGAATATTTTCAAAGGAAAAAGGAGGTTGGTAATGGGTCGCCTCAATTCTGGAC